>CAZBFU010000015.1:10013-14800 GCA_964491365.1 uncultured Pseudomonadales bacterium | reverse complement strand
CCCACAGTTCTGCCTCACGTCACGAATGGATTTACCACCAGCACCCCATGGATTTGCCCTTAGCTCTGAGCAATTTAGGCTGGCATCAATAAAAACGCCACCCTGCAGTCTTGACCAAGTTTCATAATCAACACTGATCTCGTAGGTGGTCACTTTCTCATCCACGAGATACACCTGAAACTGACTGGTCGACTCACCCAGCCTCTGATTTTCCGCCAGATGAACTGTCGGAATCACAGGGTACTGGTTCATCGCCCCCGCCGCTACCGAGTCAACTGTTTCCCAATTTATTTTTCCCAATGCTAGAATAACCCCATGGAATCTTTTTGGCGTACCTTTCGCCACCTCTTTCGTCTACCCGACTTACGTCGTAAACTTTTTGTGACCTTAGGTTTATTTGCCGTATATCGATTTGTCTCCCATATTCCTAGTCCAGGTATAAATCTTGGAGCCCTCAAAGATCTCTTTAGTTCATCTCAACTTCTCACCCTTCTCGATGTTTTTTCTGGTGGTACACTTGCGAACTTTTCCATTATGGCTTTGGGTCTAAATCCCTATATCAACGCCTCCATCATTATTCAAATGCTCTCCATGGTAGTGCCTTCACTCGAAGCCCTCACCAAAGAAGGTGAGTACGGCAAAGAGCGCCTCGATCGCTACACCCGCATGCTCACTATTCCCTTAGCTTTTGTCCAATCTTTCACCATTATTGTTTTCTTACGCCAACAAGGTCTCACTACCACCTCCGATCCTGCTCAGTTGATGACCTTAGTCTTCACTCTTTCGGCGGGCACCATGTTCCTCATTTGGCTTGCCGATCTTATTACCCAATACGGTCTTGGCAATGGTACAAGTCTCATCATTTTCGCCGGTATCATCGGCCGTCTCCCCGTCACACTTTTTCAAACTCTCTCCACCCTAGATTCCACAGGTATCACCAATTCCATAGTATTTGCCGTTCTAGGCTTAGCTGTTATCTACGCCGTCGTCAAAATCACCGAAGCCTCTCGTGAAATTCCTATACATTCAGCTCGTCGAGGTGCTGCCACCACCCTTCCACTTCGCCTCAACCAAGCAGGTGTTATCCCCATCATCTTCGCTGTTTCCTTTATGCTTCTACCCAACTTTTTTACCCAAGCCTTTCAAGCTTCAACTAACCCAACCCTTAGTAGTCTCGCTCGAAATCTCGCACTCTTTCTCAATCCCAAAGGTCCTTTGTACAATGGTCTCTACTTTGTTCTTGTTGTCGTCTTTACTTATTTCTATACCGCTGTCGTCTTCAATCCCGAAAAGATTGCCGATGATCTCAAAAAATCAGGCAACTTTATTCCCGGTATTCGCCCAGGTGCTTCCACTGTATCCTATTTAAATCGTGTCCTTCTTCGCATCACTCTCGTCGGTGCTTCGTTTTTAGGTCTCGTTGCCATCATGCCTTCTATCGTTTCCCAAGCTACCAAAATTAGTAGTCTCGCCGTTGGTGGCACAGGTCTTTTGATTGTCGTTTCAGTGGTTCTTGAGATTCTCAAGGGCATGAACTCACAGTTGTACATGCACAATTACAACAAGTTCCTCGACTAAATGAACTTAATCATGCATGGTCCTCCAGGATCAGGCAAGGGGACCCAAGCCCAATTACTTTCCCAAAAACTAGGACTTCGTCACATTTCCTCAGGTCAACTACTACGAGAAGAAATTCAAAAAGGTGGTCGACGTGCCGAAATCATCTCTAGCTTTCAGAGCAGGGGAGAGTTAGTACCATTCGAGACCCTCCTCGATGTGCTCGAACCAGTTATCCTCGATTCTCACTCTGGATTTATCCTCGACGGCACCCCCCGTGACCTTCGCCAAGCCGAGCATTTAGATTGGTTTCTCAACAAGCACCACCTCAAACTTTCCAAGTTTATTTTCCTATCCATTCCAGACCATGTTTCCATCGACCGGCTCCTCAAACGTGCTCAAATTGAGCATCGTCCCGATGATACCTACGAAACAATCAAACATCGATTCGAGGTCTATCACCACGAGACCGAACCGGTCATCCGTTTCTACAGACAACAGGGTATAGTTCTCGAAATAGACGGTACTCCCACGGTAGAGGCCATCCATCGCGCTATAATCAACCAACTCACTACAGTATGAACGAACATAAGAATGCCATTTTTATCGAAGGTGGTAGAAGACTTGCCATCATTAGGGACAAAGCCATAGCCGCGTTGGTTGCTGGTGCTACCCCGCTAGACATCGATACTTTGTGTGATCAGCTTATTACCAAAGGGGGGGATTACCCTTCGTTCAAAACTGTTGCCGATTATCACCATGCTACTTGTATCAACGTCAACGACGTTGTTGTCCATGGTATGCCTACGAATGTACCATTCAAAGCTGGCGATGTCGTTACCGTCGATGTGGGGTTGGTTCACCACGGCTTCCATCTAGATACCTCATATACAGTCCAAATTCCTCCTCACTCCAAACAAGTTTCTCGATTTTTAGCCGCTGGCCAACTTTCGGTTGCCCAAGCCATCAGCGTCATTGTTCCTGGTCGAACTGTCTACGATATCTCCAAAGCAATGCAAGAGGTAATCGAGCAAGAAGGATTTACCGTCATTCGTGATCTAACCGGTCACGGACTTGGCAAAACTCTCCATGAATATCCCAGTATCCCGTGTTATGCCGATTTAAGAAGCAAAAAAGACGTCCTCAAGGCAGGGATGGTTTTGGCAGTTGAAGTTATGTATACCGATGGAAGTCATCGACTTTATCAAGGAGAAGATGGTTGGACTCTACGAACTGTCGATGGTTCCCTTTCAGCCATGTTCGAAGAAAGTGTCCTCATTACACAAACAGGTCACCAAATTCTTACTCGTATTTCCTAATTATTTTCGTTTTATCAATTAATTGTTGCATCAATCTCGCAAATGTCCTACAGTGAAAGAATGGCACATCCAGATGGTAACATGGGGTTCAATCCAGAATTGGAAAGTTCTCTCAACAACGATACTCAAGGTCGCATAGAAGCAAGTCTTCCTGAAGTTCCAGATCCCAAACCCTTCGTCAAAGCAGAATTCACTCCAGGGATGAAGATGGGTGAACTAGCTGCTCGAGTAGTGACTCAAGCTGACGTGCAGAGAGGAATTCTTGTTTCTGCAGTTCAACAACAATTTGAAGCAGACAAACAAGTACCAGTCGATCCGGGTCCCGAGTTTGGCACCCGCCAAGCCGATCGTGACAACAAAGCATTCGAAGATCTCAAAGCCGCTAAGGAAAAAATCGAAGCCGAAGCCGCTAAAGCTGTCAAATTCGCTAAAGTTCTTGAAACTTCAGAAGCCGATCTTACCAATGCAGAAACTACCTATGCTGCAGCTGTCGATCAAGCGGTAGCAGATCGAAATAAAGATTTTCTTGAAGTTGCTCGCACGGCTAAGGGCAATTCCAAAGAAGCCGCAATCCAATCAAAATTTGTCGAAGATATACATCAAGCGAACACCGAACATGCCAAAGTAGTTGAAGACGTTGCAAAAGCAGCAAAATTATTAAGCGTACATGAGAATACGACTGATGATGCCACTCTCGACACTTCTGTTGAGCAGAAAACCAATTCTCTCAAACAGAGTCTCGAATTATCTCAACGAGTTCATGGTCAAGGTGACGCATCGGCAGTTCACTATCAGGAAGAGATCGATGCTATTCAAAACGCTGCTAAATTACTCAAAAAAGAACGCGAAGAACACTTGATAGATCAGTCAAGTATCAGAAGGGGTAAGGCTGTAGATCAAGCCCTCAATCAACGTCTAGATGCGCTTGTTGAACTTTCCCAAGACACTTCCCGCAAAGGTACTCGTTTAGCCAAGGCTAGAGAAAACTTTGACGCAAAACTTACTCAAAGTTCAAACGAATACCACCAAACTACTTTCAAAATCGACGAAGCCTTGTCAAATTTAGGTTTAGAGGAAACTCATCGAGATGTTCTTAAAGCCGTTAAAAATCGTGAAACATCCTCCGTCGAAACCGGCGGTGCTGCCACACCACCTACTCCAGATGCACAATCGATTCAAGACACGCTTTACCGCATTGAAAATATAATCACCGGAAAAACTCAATTAGATAGTTTAACCCCAGAAGAATTAGACGAATTAAGATCTGCTTATAACACTTTACCAATAGATGTCCTTGAGGAGTTTGACAGAAAGGCAAATCAACATGAATGGGACACCATGTTTTTACAAGAACCTTTAGCCTACTTCCGTCCCGATTTTTGGGACACTCCACACACCCTTGATTCCTTAACCCCAAAGGACAGAGTCATGATAAACAGATTGGTTGCAAATAATCAACTCACTCCACAGATGAGAGCCAGTCTCGGTATGCCTCCTGTCACACCCGAATTAACACTTCCCACACCTCCAGCCACCGAACTTGATCCCTTGGTAGCTGCAGTCATGCAAGGTCGCAGAGATCTCTCAACCTTAACTGAAGAGGAGAAAGCTGCATACCAAAATGCAGTCAATAATCTCACCGACGAACAAAGTGCTTGGTTAACCACAGCCCTCAAACATCAGAAAGTAAGAGAACTAGAAGAAGCAGATGCTGCCGCTATTATCGCAGCAGCCCCACTCTCATCGGAAACTTCTGGTAACCCAGATTTAGAGCTTCCACTACCTCCAATTACTCTTCCTGAAGAAAATCCTGATATAGCTGCCACTGCCCCCACCGAACCAGTACTTCCTCCAGTTCCAGAAAATGTTGGCGTGGACGAGAAAAAGAGAGGTTTTTCCAAAAGTAACTTT
>CAZBFU010000015.1:5530-9913 GCA_964491365.1 uncultured Pseudomonadales bacterium | reverse complement strand
CCAGTGAGCAAGCAGCTCAACGTAGGCTAGAAAGAATCAAAAAACACAATCGATTTACTCGTATCACCAAAAATGTAGCCAAAGGTGCAGCCGCAGCTGCGATAGTATTTGGTGTCGTCAATCTATCAGAATTGGCTCTTTCCGGAGTTCAAGCCGCAGCAGGTGCAGCTCCAGATATCCTCAGTGGAGCAACCAATATCGGTGAATCCGTCACTCAATTTGGCCAAAATGTCGTTGAATCTGCTGGTCAATTAGGATCGAACGCGGTCGAAGCAGTCAGGCAAACTGGTGAGGGTCTTTCCAAATATCTCACCGATGTCATTCATCATTTAGTCCCAGATCTCGATCTTCCAGGTGGCGGCAGTGGCGAAGTCCTCCACAAAGCAACAGAAAAAGTTGGATCAGTTGCGAATGAAATGTTCAAAGGTTTACGCGGTGTGATTGAGTCTAAGCCAGGTATGGGTTTTTGGAATTCTGATTTGTCTAAAATTGGAGAAATTGCACCATGGGCAGATCAAGCTGGTGGACCGTCTCACGAAGATATGGTCAGAGCAATAATTCGAGGTATCTGGAATTCACAACACCCTGGCGAAGTTCTACAACCATTCAACCCAGACTTACCTCTGGATCAACAGGCTGGATTCCTCGACTTATCAAGTCTCTCCGAAACTCAACAGTCAGCGCTTGACACACTTCTCAAAACCACCTCTCGGGCAGACTACCTAGCAAATACAAACGGGGTCAGAGATCTTTTTAATCAATTTGTGGCTGTTACTAAATAATTCAATCCATGGACCAATCAAACACCAAGATCCAAGAACTCATTAAAGTACTGGAAGCTAATCAAACTCCTGCCGCCGAAACTGCCGCTGTACTTGAAGCTATGGGTAACGCCGTGTCAGCCAAGTTGTTTGGCCTCATCGACGAATCACTCACAGACGAGGAGGTGGCCAAAGTCGATGCTTGTCCAACCGATGAGGAAGCCGAAAAAATGATGAAAGAACTTTTTGCTTCCAAATCTCCCAAAACTCTCGAAGTATTAGCCTCAGAACTTACCGATACTTTTGTCACTTCGTTCCTCGAGCAATACCAAAAAGACAAGGCTGCCGCTCTCGCCAACCCCGTCCCGACCTCAAATTAGTACAAATAACTTAAGATCCCTCTCCTTTGAAAGGAGAGGGTAGGGTGAGGTCTTGCAAACTCAAATCATGCCTGTTAAAATACGCAAGCACCATTAAATTCTATGGCTCAAACCCCTCTGACCGAGGTCAACGGAGTCGTCTCCATGGCTCTCCCGAATACACAATTTCGGGTTACCCTAGAAGACGGCAGAGAAATCTTGGCTCACTTAGGCGGTAAGCTACGGCTAAACCACATCCGGATCCTACCAGGCGACCGTGTTCGCCTCCTCCTCTCCGGATACAACGACAACAAAGGCCGTATCGTTTATCGTCTGTAAGCTTCCCGTTACCAGTCATCAATTAAACTATTTATAAGAAACCTCTATGAAGGTTCAAGCGTCTGTTAAACCACGCTGCAAAAACTGCAAAATTATTAGAAGGCACGGGAGTGTCTATGTTGTTTGTACCAACCCCCGTCATAAACAAAGACAAGGCTAAAAATATGGCACGTATCGCAGGTATCGATATCCCCAACGAAAAAAGAATCGACATTGGCTTGACTAAGATTTATGGCATCGGCCGATTCAAGGCGCTCGAAATCTTAGCCAAACTCCGTATCGACCCTTCAATTCGTGGAAAAAATCTCTCAGCAGATCAAACCAATCAACTTCAGAAGGAAATTGAAACCTTCCCCGTAGAAGGTGAGCTCAAGAAGATCATTCACGAGAACATTCAGACTCTCAAGCGCATTGGTTCATATCGCGGTCTTCGTCACACCATGAGACTACCCACTCGTGGTCAACGAACCAAGACCAATGCCCGTACTCTCAAAGGCAAGCGCCGCACCGTCGGAGCTATGACCAAAGAAACTCGTGAAAAATTAGTCGCACCTGCCGCTAAAGCTAAATAAACATGGCTACCAAGAAAACCAATACACTCAATTTTAAATCCGGCCACGGCCGCATGTATATCAAGGCGACCTTCAATACTACCTACGTCTCCTTCACCGATGAAAAAGGTAATGTCCTTTGTTGGAGTTCAGCTGGCACTTCAGGCTTCAAAGGTGCTCGTAGATCAACTCCTTTTGCCGCTACTACCATCATTGAAGATGGTCTCAAAAAAGCCAAAGCAGCCAATCTTACCAGTGTCGATTGCTTTATCAAGGGACCAGGACCAGGCCGTGATGCTGTCCTTCGCGTTCTAAAGAATTCCAATATCGAAGTCAACACCATCGCCGACATCACTCCTATCCCACACAACGGTTGTCGCCCCAAGAAACCACGTCGAGGATAAATTTAATAAGACACTAAACAAAAGCAAAAACAAACACATATGGCAAAATACATCGACGCAAAATGCAGACTCTGCCGCCGCGAAGGCGTTAAGTTGTATCTCAAAGGAGCTCGTTGTTTCTCACCCAAATGTCCTATCGACAAAAAAGGTGCTCAAATTCCTGGTCAACATGGCAAGAAGCAAGGCCGACCCCGTCTATCTAACTTTGGTGTTCAACTTCGTGAGAAGCAAAAAGCCAAACGTCTCTACGCTGTCCTCGAGAAGCAATTCCATCGTTACTACGAACAAGCTATCAAGTCACCTGAAAACACCGGAGAAGTTCTTCTTCAACAGCTCGAGTCTCGTCTCGACAACGTTGTTTACCGTTTAGGTCTTGTGGCTAGTCGCTCTCTAGGTCGACAGCTCGTATCTCATGGTCACATTCTCGTTAATGGACAAAAGATCGACATTCCTTCTTTCCAGGTTCAAGTAGGCCAAACAGTCTCTATCAAACCAAAGTCCGAAGTCCTGATTCCTTTTGCCGAGTCTCTCAAATCAGAAGATGCTGCTCCAGCCGCATGGATGTCCCGCAAAGGCACCGTCGGCAAGTTCGACCGTCTCCCATCTCGTTCCGAGATCGGTGGCGATATTCGTGAGAATCTCATTATCGAGTACTACTCAAGATAATTATTTAAATTACAAACAAAAGGGAAAACCATGATCAAACCCAACTTCAAACTTTCAGTTAAAAACGCCCCCGAGCTCAACACTGCCGAGATTCTCATCGAACCTCTACCAGTCAATTTTGGCCACACTGTCGGTAATGCTCTTCGCCGTGTTTTACTCTCTTCACTTCCAGGTGCAGCCGCGATTCGCGTCAAGATTGCAGGTGTTACTCACCAGTTCTCTTCACTCGATGGAGTTCAAGAAGACATCTTGCAGTTCATTCTCAATCTAAAGCAAGTTCGTTTTACCTCAAATGAAGATGAAGTAACAGTCGAATTAGCCGCCAATGGTGAGGGTGTTGTCAAAGCATCTGATCTCGAATTACCTTCAGGAGTCACTGTTGTAAACCCTGACCTGGTCTTGGCTACTCTTACCGCCTCAAAAGCCAAACTCCATGCCACTATCACAGTCGGTCGTGGTGTTGGATACGTACCAGCAGAAGAACATGCCACTTCTGAAGTTGGCGTCATCCCTCTCGATGCTTCCTTCTCACCAGTTCTCAACGCTCGTTACACTATCGAAACCACCCGTGTTGGCCGCCAAACTGACTACGAGAAAATCAGAATGATTGTCAAAACCAACGGTTCCATAGAACCAGAAGCTGCAGTGCACGCTTCCGCTCAAATTTTGACTTCCTTCTATACTCAAGTCTTTGCTCCAGTCTTCACTGAAGAAGCAGCCAGTTCTGTTTCCACCCTCAAGAGTGGTAACGACGCTCCCATCGAAGATCTTGATCTACCCACTCGTATCACCAATGCTCTTCGCAAAGGTGGCTACAAGACTCTCGCCGATCTCGGCACTGCCAGTTCTTCCGACCTCATGAAGGTGAAGAATTTAGGTTCCAAATCTGCAGAGACCGTCATCAAAAAAGCCAAAGCCAAAGGCATCAATATTGCCTAAAGCCTTAATTAGTCAAAGTTATGAAATTCGACCGATCTTTTAACCAGCGCAAATCACTCTTCAAGAATCAGCTTAACTTACTGATCAATATTGGTAAGCTCACCACTACTCTTGCCAAAGCTAAATTCATCAAGGGTCGTTTTGATAAACTAGTTTCCAAGGCCAAAGTGAACTCTGTTCACGTTCGTCGTCAACTAGCTGCGGAACTATCTTCAGTGCCTGCAGCCAACAAGCTCGTCGATGTCATTGCTCCTCTCTTTGGCACTCGCACCAGTGGCTTCACCTCTATTGCCAAGACTTCTGTTCGCAAAGGCGATGGCGTCACCCTCGCCACTCTCACTTTCATGGAAGAACTTCCCAAAGT
>CAZBFU010000015.1:0-5430 GCA_964491365.1 uncultured Pseudomonadales bacterium | reverse complement strand
CCAAGACTACCAAAACTAAATAATTTGACCAAAAAATGAACACCACAAGTCAAAGCGCCAAAACCATCGACCGCCAATGGCATCTTATCGATATCAAAGGTCAGACCTTGGGTCGCGCTAGTACCCAAATTGCCCAGCTTCTCATTGGCAAGAACAAAGCCACCTACACCCCCAACATCGACAACGGTGATTATGTTGTTGTCATCAACTCCGATGATCTCACTGTCACTGGTCAAAAGCTTTCTGACAAAATCTACTATCGCCACTCAGGTTTCCGCAATGGTCTTCGTCAGGAAACTCTCGGTGAACTCATGGAGAGAGATTCTCGCAAAGCTGTCGAACGCGCTGTCAAAGGCATGCTCCCCAAGAACAAGCTTCAAGATGTCCGTTTAGCTCGTCTCAAAGTGTTCAAAAACGCAACTCATCCCTATTTCAAACACTTTAGTAAATAAATATGGCAACCAAACTAACCAAGAAAAATTCCACTCCTGTTAAACCAAACACCAAGCCCAAAGCTGCTAGACTTCAAGCCAAAGTCAAGAACTTTACTCGTGCTGTAGGTCGTCGCAAGACTGCCATTGCTCAAGTTCGTCTCTTCGAAGGCAAACAAGAAATCGTCGTCAACGGCAAACCTATCACCTCCTACTGGGGGCGTCCAGATTTGTCTTCAATTTACATGCGCGCTTTCGTCATCACAGATACTGTTGGTAAATATTCTGCCACCGTCAAAGTCGTTGGTGGAGGAGTCTTAGGACAAATTGATGCTTTCAATCATGCCGTTGCTCGCGCCTTTGTCACTCTTGATCCAGAGAAATTCAAAAAATCACTTCGTGAAGCTGGGTTAATCACTCGTGATCCACGCATGAAGGAAACCAGAAAAGTTGGTCAAGCGGGCAAGGCACGCAAGAAAAAACAGAGTCCAAAGCGTTAAAACAATGCCCGAGCGAGACGATTTCCAACCCACTCCCGAACAACTTCTTTCTCTTCATATTTTCGAATTTCTCTCGCATAGCAAAGAAGGTAAGTTCAATGATCTCGATGTGTCTGTTGTCACTCCACACGATCTCGCTATCCTGGAAGCTGATGCTAGTTTAACCAGTCAGTTGAGGGAATTAAGATCAGCTCAGGCTCTTCTTCAGTTAGAAGGAAAAGGACAAGTCGCTCTCATCAGAGTTTCATGGTCTGGCAATATATCTTTTCCAATTGGTATCTCTATCAATGGTCTTAAAATTATCGGAGGTAGACACGGAGATCTTCATACAGGCGATCATCTTCACCCCATCACTGCAGGATATTACGTGCGTCTAGTGCCTGTTCAGCATTACTATGTTGAAAGTCCCTTCTACGATATGATATTGGTTCTTCCAATTTAAGGGTTTTAGATCAAGTCTTCCTTTACCACTTTTCCTTTTTCAAATCTCACCCCTTCAACCATCAAAATTTCTTGTTGTTTTCCTTGTCCCCCAAAAGCATATCCACTGGCTATTTCACCACCACTTTTAACTACTCGATGACAAGGCACCACTTTTGGGTTTTCATTTCGATGCAAGATATAACCCACCTGACGTGCCCCAATCCCTAGAGTCTTGGCTATTTTTCCATAGGTACTTACTTTCCCTCTTGGTATCTTCATCACTACTTGGTAAACTTCTTCCGCGATTGTCATCATATGATTTTAACCTGTGGTTTAGACGAAGTAGGTAGAGGCGCGCTGGCGGGGCCACTTTTTGGTTGTGGTTTTGTGAGTTTCGTACCTATTGATCAAATTATTACTCGCTCTCCCGCTCCCGTTAGAGATAGTAAAACTTTGTCAAAAAGACAGCGAGAGAAAATTTTTGTCTACCTAACAACCTTACCCATCCTCTTCAAAGTCGAAACCATATCAGTAAGTGATATTAATCTTTATGGCATCGCTTGGGCGAATCAACAACTCTTTCTTCGATTAATCAAATCACTTTCTGCCAATCGCTACTATGTTGACGGTAATCAAAAACTATTCTTACCCGGTAAACAAATTACAAGTATTGTCGATGGTGACGCCAAGTACCCAGAAATATCACTCGCTAGTATTATTGCCAAAATCTATCGTGATGATTACATGAGTCATCTTCATCAGTTTCATCCTCAGTATTCATGGGATTCCAATAAGGGGTATGGGACATCACTACATACTCAAGCACTTGCCAAGCATGGCGCCACCGTCCATCACCGCCATCAGTTTGTCAGCCATTTTTTGATATAACGCTCTACGGCGAATTTTCGTCTGCATCCCGACTCATTCATATAGCGGATTTTTCCAAAAATAGGTCGCTCGAACCAAGGTCGATCGTGCACTCCTCCAATTGACCAAGCAATTCCCGCGTATCCATTTGGATCTCTTCCATCGATTTCATATTTATTATTCAAATAAATTGCCGTAGCTTGCGCTTGAGTTGCAGATTCACTCCATTCGAGAATTTTCTTCGCCCAATACATTCTCATAAATCCGTGCATGTAACCTGTGGTGAGCATCTGTTTTTGAGCACTATTCCATAATTTGTCGTGTGTTCTTGCTTCTTCAAATTCATCTCTAGAATACAAAAATTCTCGTTCATCTTTTTCATGTTCATGCAAGGTTTCTCTCGCCCAGGCAGGGAAGCCTTTAGGGTTGTCGTAATTAGCATTGTGAAGACAATAGTTTTCAGCTAGTTCTCTTCTCACAATTAATTCCTCCAAATACACAGCGTTGTCGATTGTCAGCGCTACTCTAGCTGCACTCAGCTGACCAAAATGTAATTGAGACGAGAGTCTGCTAGTCGCTTCTGCATTAGGATCATTTCTTTTGTCTTCAAACAGTACCACTCTGCCAGCAAAGTCTTTTAGTTCCCTATTACCCAAACTCTTCCATTCTTTAGGATATTCGACTAAATATTCAGGCAATACTCTCAATAGTTTAGGTCGAATTGTATATGCTCCGTACTCTTGTTTATCGCTCACGATCCATGCAGGGACAATATTATGCGCATCCACTTCATATAGTGGTATAGCTATCTCCGCTGCCACATCTTCTCGCCACTCTCGACCAATTCGAAGCGGTGAAAAGTCAGTTACGATAGCTGCAATTTTCTCGTCCTTACATAATTTTTTAATGACTTCGGCAGGTTCACCTTCTATCACACGTAACTTAATTCGTCTTTTAGCCGCACTTGCGGCGACTCCAGAAATCGCCTTTTCCAGCTGTTCAAAAATTTCTCGCCTAGCTTCTAAGAATTTTTTTACTCTTACAAATACTATTTCTACATCTGATCTCAAACTATCAGCTAGATCACTAGCCATAATCATCGCCCAGTTATCTTCTACTCGAATATCTCTACTCATCCAGTAAATTACTTTTCCTGTTCCAATTTTTCTTTGATTTAGGTATCTCCATCGTCTCTTATCTACCATGCTAGAATCGTACCAATGTCCTCAACCAATCTCAAATCAAAAACCTCATGGGATCTCTCCAAACTTTTTTTAAGCCTTGATGACCCCCAAATCAATTCCTTGCAAGAGCAAAACAAAAAGACAATTTCCCAATTTGTCACCAACTGGAAAGACAGATCAGATTATTTATCCGACCCAAGAGTTCTTTCTCAAGCCTTAGCAGAATACGAAAAATTCGATCGACAGTTTGGCACTTACGACCGCATTGGCTATTTTTATAGTCTTTCTCAATCTCTTGATAGTTCAGACGCGACCCTCAAAGCCGCCATTGGCAAACTGCACGATTTAGTGGTCAAAGCTCACAATGATCTCGAATTTTTCTTTCACCGTATTTCCAAGATTGACCCCCAAAAACATCAAACTTTTCTCTCCCATCCTGATCTAAGCCAGTACAAACATTTCCTCTTCAAATTATTTGAAGAGAGTAAGCATATTTTGTCAGAACCAGAAGAAAAAATCCTCACCTTAACTTCCAAATCCTCTTTTAGTTCATGGGTCAAAATGACCGATGAGTTCGTCGACGCATCTATCGAAAAAGGTAAAACGCTAGAGCAATGGCTTTCACAGATCCAGCACAAAGAGCAAAAAGTCAGAGACGAAGCCAACAAAGCTATCAATAAAATTCTCAAAACCCATGTCAAGGTTGCCGAACATGAAATCAATGCGATTCTGCATACTAAGAAAGTCAGTGATGAATTGCGTCAGTTTTCTCGACCAGATCAGTCTCGACATTTATCCGATGACATAGATTCAATAGTCGTCGACACTCTTATCAAATCTGTCTCAGACAATTTCTCTGTCAGTCATGAATGGTATCAACTCAGAGCTTCTTTGATGGGTCGTAAAACCATCAATTACCAAGACCGACTCGCCAGTTTAAATGAACAAGATCTAAAATTCGAGTTTCAAAAAGCCAGCCAGTTAGTATCCAAGGTTTTTCATGATTTAGATACTCAATTTGGAAATATCTTTGATCAATATTTACAGTCAGGGCAAATCGATGTCTTCCCTAAACTAAATAAATCTGGAGGCGCATTTTGTGCCCACTTAGGACTAGATCACCCCACATATATATTGCTCAACCACACAGATACTTTGCGAGACTGTTTAACCCTAGCCCACGAAGCTGGACATGGTATCAACAATGAGTTAATGAAAGAAAAGTGCAATTCCTATGATTTTGGAACTCCAGTTTCTACAGCCGAAGTCGCCAGCACTTTTTGTGAAGATTTTGTTTTAGATAAATTGGCTACCAACGCTACTCCAAGACAAGCACTAGATATTCTCATTCACAAAATCGATGATGATATTAGTTCAATTTTTCGCCAAGTAGCTCTTTACCGATTCGAACAAGAATTACATTCTTCTTTCAGAGAGCAAGGTTTTCTTTCTCATCAAACTATTGGTGAACTTTTTGTAAAACATATGTCCGCCTATACCGGACCTGCGGTTAAATACCAAGAAGGTCATCAGAATTGGTGGGTTTATTGGAGTCACATTAGAAGTTTCTTCTATGTTTACTCTTATGCCTCAGGTTTACTAATCTCAAAGTCGCTACAGGCATCAGTACGCGCAGACAAGAAATTTATTTTCAAAGTCAAAGAGTTTTTAAGTGCTGGAACTAGCGATTCTCCCAAGAACATCTTTGCTCGTCTTGGTGTCGATATCACCGATGAAAAGTTTTGGGAAAAAGGCATCTCGCAAATAAAAGAAAATATTTCCAAAGCCCGCTCCCTCGCCCAAGAACTTAAACTGTATAGGTAGACCATTTTCCCCCTCTATTGAAAGAGGGGGACTAAGGGGGCGTTACTTACATCTCTGCGACTTTTCATATCCTGCTTTGCGTGCTTCGCTCTCTGTACAGAACCACGCTTCACCCTTGTCTTCTTGCACCATTGTAGATTCATATTGAGCACATCCAGGTAAGTGATAGGTTTTCTTGTTGATGGCAAAATCAATATTTCC
>CAZBFU010000014.1:14104-18531 GCA_964491365.1 uncultured Pseudomonadales bacterium | reverse complement strand
AGACTATTGTTGATTACCGCAGGGTATGCAACAATTAATTGATTCATGTTTGAACCTAATTTTGTTATTACACCAAGGATAGTCCAGCTTTATGGGCGGATAGAAGCAGCTAAGGCGCTTTTGACCAATACCCAGCTGACACCTGATTGGGACCTGCGATTTCGAGAGGAAGCTTTTTTGCGTAATGTTTTCTTCACATCGAGATTGATGGGTGTGACCATGACATTGCCCTCAATTGAAAGAATAGTTAAAGATGATCCTTCGAGAGACGAAACCCCAGCTCAAGTAGCATTGCGTTTGGGAATCGCGGCGAATGAAACACAACTACAGATTGTAATGAATTTGCGCAATGGCTATAGATATGCAGATCAGATTGCTCGACTAGGCAAACGAATGGGTGGCGTGAGCTTTGGTGAGAAAGAGTTGTCCCATATTCATACTATTTTGAATGAGAGAGTGATCCAATCTCATTTATTGGGAATTTTTCGAATGGGTGAGGTAGAAGAAATAATCGGTTTAGATAAATTGATTTCACCACTTGGGGTGGAGTGTAGTTATCAAATGGAAGATTGGGGTAAGTGGTACTTGAGTGTGGAAACGAGTAGTGCAAGTATTGAAGCATTTAGTTGGCCAATCGTCTTAGCTGAGATTTTAAGAATCAGGCCGTATACAAAACACAATTTGGGAACTTTGTGTGTATTTTTGAACTTAATAATGTCTGCAGATGGTTACAATTCGAGCGGATACTTGTCGATTGTGGAAACGCTTTATAGTCGTTGGAACAAGATCGTTGAAGGCTATAAAAGTTTGGAAGTAAGAGGGACTCATACCTTGATAATCGAAGAATTTTTGGAAATAGTGGCGCTAGTGATGGAACAACAAAGCGATAAAGTTCGTCGTTTGTCTGGAGACTTGACGATTAAAAGTAGTTTTGCCAAACAAGTGGCGCTAACTGAGAGACAAATGGCACTACTGTCGGTGGCACAAATGAGAGAAGTGTTGACTATGTCTGATGCCAGAAGCGTGCTTCCTAGTGTGTCGGACGATACGATCTTGCGTGATCTTAAAGTATTGGTAGATAAAAAGATGATAAAGAAGAAGGGAAAGACAAAAGGCGTCAGATACATTTTGGTGAGGTAAGATGGGAGAATGAGATTTGCTAGATTTGTAGAACACCTTGAAGGAATTGAGAGAGTAAGCTCGCGCTTGACCATGACAGAATTACTGGTCAACTTGCTTCGCGATCTGGAAGTGGCTGAGACTAAAGCGGGCATATATCTAATGTTGGGTAGTTTGTTGCCAGCTTATGAAGGATTAGAATTCTCGATGGCTGGTAAAACAGTGGTGAAAAGTTTAGCTTTGGCTTCTGCTCAAAACAGTGAAGAGGTTGAGGCAATTTATAAAGAAAAAGGTGATTTGGGAGAAGTTGCAAAAATCTTACTAAAGAAAACTGAATCAAATCTGACGCTACTCGAAGTGTATGAAGAGTTATTAAGGTTAGCGAGAGTGAGTGGAGTAGGTAGTAGTGAATTGAAACAGCAAATGTTGGCAAGAATACTAGCTAAAACTGGTAAAGCTGACGCAGGATTGGTGGCAAAAATTGTTATGGGTAAATTGAGACTGGGATTTTCTGAGAAAACAATCCTAGATGCGCTTTGTCAGATGGATAGTGGGAATAAACTACGGCGCAAAGAACTCGATGCTGTCTATCAATTGGTACCAGATGCAGGAACCATTGCCACGATGGTAAAGGAACAGGGTTTGGAAGTAGTAGTGAAGAAACCCCAAATAAAGTTGGGTATTCCCGTGGTAAACGCTCTATGTCAACGACTTGATAGCAGTGAAGAAATGATAAAAAAAATGAAGGTAGTGGCAGTGGAAAGAAAATTTGATGGAACCAGAGTTCAAATTCATTTGTTTAAAGATGGGACAGTTAAGAGCTTTACAAGAAACTTGGAGGAATCTTCAAAACAGTTTCCTGAATTGAGACAACTGGCTTTGAATGTGAATTGCAAAGAAGTGGTTTTGGATGCCGAAGCGGTTGGTTATGACAAGAAAACAGGTGCCATCTTACCATTTCAAATGACAATCACACGTAAGCGAAAACATGGAATAGAAGAGGCAGCACAATTAGTACCATTACGGTTTTATATCTTTGACTGCTTGTTCGTCGATGGAGAAACGGTAGTGGCAAAAAGCTATGAACAAAGAAGAGAAATATTGTCAAAAATAATTAAGAAGAACGATATCTTTGTGGTCGATGATTTTGTAAAGACAGATAGTGCCAGCAAGATTCATGAGCAGCATGAGAAATATTTGCAGGAAGGATTCGAAGGGGCAGTGGTAAAAAAATGGGATGGTGCTTATTTACCTGGTCGACAGGGCTGGAATTGGGTCAAAATTAAGGAAAGCGAAGGTTCGTCGGGAAAATTATCTGACACCTTGGACTTGGTGGTAATGGGTTATTACTTGGGTAAAGGTAAGAGGGCTGGATTTGGGATTGGAGCATTCTTAGTGGGAACTAGAGTTGACGAAGAATCGGATGAGAT
Organism: uncultured Pseudomonadales bacterium; assembly: GCA_964491365.1. Classification (GTDB taxonomy): domain Bacteria; phylum Patescibacteriota; class Microgenomatia; order UBA1400; family MFAQ01; genus CAZBFU01. Next base: position 15,982 of record CAZBFU010000014.1, on the reverse strand, counting down.
TGTTACAGTGGCAAAAATAGGTACTGGTATAACAGACGAGCTATTTGCAGAACTCAAGTCGCGACTTGATTTGCTCAAACTTGAAAAGTTACCTAAAGAATTCAAAATTGATAAGAACTTAATGCCTGAAGTTTTGGTAAAACCTAAATTAATTGTGGAGATTGCGGCTGATGAAATTACTAAATCTCCAATTCATTCGGCAGGGGTAGCACTGCGATTTCCAAGACTAATAAAGTTGCGAGATGATAAGGGATTAGATGGAGTAACTACGCTGGCTGAAATTAAAAAGATAGGTGGGATAGAGGTGGTAGAATCAAATCCTGATGAACAAGCTAATTGACCTTTTTTTACACGTTGATAAGCATTTAGTTTCGGTAGTAAGTACTTATGGGACGATGACTTATGTAATTTTGTTTCTGATCATTTTTATGGAGACCGGATTAGTTGTAACACCATTTTTACCTGGTGATTCACTCCTTTTTGCGGCTGGAGCTATTTCTACTACAGGAGTGATGAATATTTGGTTACTATATGGAATATTGTTAGCGGCAGCATTTTTAGGTGATACCGCCAATTACTGGATCGGCCATTTTATTGGCCCAAAAGCTTTTGAAATGAATTCAAAATTGCTGAAGAAAGAACACTTGAAAAAAGCTGAAGCATTTTATGAGAAACACGGTGGAAAAGCGATAGTTTTGGCAAGATTTGTACCTATAGTGAGAACTTTTGCACCATTTGTGGCTGGTGTTTCTAAAATGAGCTACTCACATTTTTTACTTTATAACGCTGTTGGTGGTTTTGTTTGGGTGAGTGCCTTTTTGTTTGCTGGATATTTCTTTGGGAATATCCCATTTGTACAACACAATTTTCACTATGTGGTAGTGGGTATCATTGTCGTAAGTGTGGTGCCAATGGTTTATGAATGGTGGAAGGGTCGTAAGGGGTAAGGTAAGATTGATTAATGGTCCTGTCCGTATTCTTGAGGCAATGGCAATCTCCGTTTGTATATCTATTTGTGTTAGCAGGATTAGCGACGTGGTATGTAGGTGACTACACCGATGCAGTCATCATAGCTGTGGCAGTGGTTTTCAATATAGCTTTGGGATTTTTTCAAGAGTATAAAGCTGAAAGAGTATTAAAAAGTTTGGAAAAGTTGTTGGCTCATAGTGGTTTGGTGAAACGTAATGGTGAGTGGGTAGAAGTTGGTGTAGATGAGATTGTGGTGGGAGATACGCTGCGACTATTAATTGGAACGAGAGTTGCTGCGGATGGGGTATTGATGGTGGAAGATGGTCTATTCGTAGATGAATCAGTCTTGACTGGTGAAAGTGTAATGGTGGAGAAAAAGAACTTTGTTGGTGAAGTGAATAGTTTGAAAAAAATTGATGATGTGCCAGCTGAGTATGCAATCTATTCTGGGAGTGTGGTGGAGAAAGGAATAGGTGAAATATTAGTGTTGGCAGTGGGAAATGAATCTAAAATGGGTAAAATTGCCAGCTTAACAAGTCGTGAGTTAAACCAGAAAACTCCTTTGCAAGCAAAGATTGGAAAATTGTCGACACAAATAAGCGTGTTGGTTTTAGCTCTTTGTCTGATGATTGTCTTGTTGGGTGTTTGGAGAGAAAGAGAATGGGTTGAGATGCTGCCAGTAGCAATTGCGGTGGCGGTCAGTGCTATTCCAGAAGGTTTGTTGGTAGCACAAACTTTGATTCTGGTCATGGCGATGAAGAGAATTGTCGCAAAAAAGGCAGTGGTAAGAAATTTAATGTCTGCAGAAACTTTGGGCAGTGTAGAGGTAATTTGTTTGGATAAAACAGGAACAATTACGGTAGGAAAAATGCAAGCAATGGGAGCGGTAATTGCAGCTGAAGGAAAGGT
>CAZBFU010000014.1:8400-14004 GCA_964491365.1 uncultured Pseudomonadales bacterium | reverse complement strand
GAAGTGGTAATGAATCTGTGTAACTTGGATAAAAAAGCAACAGAAGCGTGGCGTCAAAAACTTATTTCTTTGGGTAAAGAAGGGTATCGATTAGTGGCATTTGCGGTCAAAAAACTTAAAAGTGTCTCTAAGGGAAAAATCAAAAGAGAAAGTATTAAGGATTTTGATTTCTTGGGAGTGGTGGTGTTTGTGGATCCTGCTCGAGAAGGTGTGGAAGATTCACTACTAAAAGCACAAGAAGCGGGTTTGAATGTAAAAATAATTACAGGGGATTATAAAGAAACTGCTTGGGCAGCAATGCAACAGGTTGGACTAGTAAGTGACCAACCTACTGAAAGTGAGGTCTTGTTGGGAAGTGAAATGGTTAGCCTGACGAGCGAGGAGCTTACTGAAAAAGTGGCAAGAGCAAAACTGTTTGCGAGAACTTCGCCAGAACAAAAATTGGCAATTGTGGAATGTTTACAGATGACGGGAAAGGTAGTGGCGATGACTGGCGATGGAGTAAATGATGCGCCAGCATTGAAACGAGCTGATGTGGGAATAGTAGTAAGTAAGGCGTCTGATGTCGCCCGAGAAGCAGGCGATTTGATCTTGCTCGATGATGACTTTAGTGTCATTTTGGAAGCAATTGAAGCAGGAAGAGATGCCTGGATTAAACTACGCCGGGTGAGTATGTTTTTGTTAGCTGATGCTTTTTCTACCCTGGTACTGGTGATGGGAGGATTGATATTTGATTGGCCGATGCCTATCTTGGCTTCGTATATTTTGTTTACCAACTTGATTAGTGATGGGATTCCTTATTTGGGGTTGGTGTTTGATACGAAAAATAAAGGGATGTTGAAACTTAAACCAATAGGCAGAAGTGAACCATTGATCAATAGAGAAATGTTCTTGGTAATTCTGTTTTTATCGTTGTTAATTGGCGGTTTGGGTTTGGCGGTATTTGGAGCTGTTGGTATGGGTATGGGATATATTTTAAAAGCAAGAACGATGATCTTTGTTCTGATCATGATGGCCCCACTTCTTTTTGGAGTGATTGTGAAGAATATGGGCGAAGTTGGAAGAGGCTTGTGGGACAATAAATTTTTGACCATTTCATTGATCGTTGGCTTGGTAGGAAGTGTCGTTGCCACTACGACGCTTGCCCCTTATTTAGGTTTGATGTGGTTGAATGGTTTTGATTGGTTAGTGTTGCTGTGGATGGGTGCCTTGGTTTCATACTGCATGGTTTGGGGAGTGAGATTTATGGTTAAATGAAGTGAAGATGCTGCCCGTCGTATTGGCTTTGATTATTTTGGCTGTAGTAATGGTTTGGTCGAGTAGAGTAATGGTTGGTGCATTTGAAGTGATAGTGGCACACATGAGTGGCAAGAGAAAATTAATCATGGCTTCATTGTTTGTGGCGTTGGGGACTTCACTACCTGAGTTAGCCTTGGCAGTCACGTCTGCTTTTGAGAATCAATCTAGTTTGTCTGTAGGAAACTTACTTGGAGCAAACGTAGCTAATGTCTCGTTGATTGTGGGGGTAGTAGCAATTGTGGCAGGGTCTTTGTCAGTAGTAGGTGATTTTCTACATTTTGAAATGGCAGCAGCTTTTGTGGCAGGAGCGGCTCCTTTGATATTGCTAATGGATGGTGAACTATCGAGACTTGATGGGGTAATTTTGCTAGTGGTTTATCTTATCTATTTTAGAGATTTGGTGCTGGCAGATAGACATAAAGTAGTGGGGAAGGGTTTAATGAAACACACAAAGTTTCTCTATGAAATAAAAAAACTTGATATTGAACATAATTGGAAGGTTTACGCAAAAATAGTTTTTGGGATGGCCGTTCTTTTGGCTTCTTCTGATTTGGTGGTAAAAATGGTTGCTGGTGTAGCAACAGTCTTTCACATAAACTCGATGGTGGTAGGAATCGTGGTCTTGGCAATTGGGACTACATTACCAGAATTGATTCTATCGATCACAGCGATAAGAGAGAAGCAAGTAGCCCTGGTCTTTGGAAACCTCTTAGGTAGTGTGGTGACAAATTCAACCTTGATCATGGGAATTTTGGCGGTAATCAGACCAGTTAGCGTTGCTACGGCACCTAATCTGGCGATGACTAATATTAGTTTTGTCTTGTTGTTTGGACTACTTTGGCTACTGACAAAAACTAAAAAAAGTTTGGAAAGATGGGAAGGAATGGTCTTAGTTGGCTGTTTTTTGATGGCAACTGGTTTACAGTTTTTGGCTCGTTAATCTTCGAAAAGAATTTTCTTGACAGTGTTGGTGAGTCTTTCTTTGGTACCATTGAGTTTGAGTTTATCTAGTAGGCGATTGAAAAAATTACTTTCTTCATCATCGAAATATTTACCGCCCTTCATGGGATAAATTTTCTTTTGATAGTCTGCAGAAAGCTTGATGCCTAGAGCCTTGGCAATCTCTGTTTGGACAACAGTAGTAAAAATATTAAGACTGCCTTGACGTTTGAGTCGTCTAAATGAATAAAGGTAGCGTGGATCTTTGTAAACATCGATAGTGATACCCTTTTGCAGTGCTCGTTTGAGCAGGTCGGAGCCTTCGTTCATAGGAAGTTTGGGATCGAAACCTTTGAGTTTTTGAAAAAGTTTCAGCTGAATACCTAACATGGATTCGATCACAAATGGGTTGGAGGTACTTTTTTGAATTTCACTGTACCAGTTGATAACAGTAGGAATGATAGGATCGGCATCTGCAGTATCTGTGCTTATCCAAGTGGTAAAGATGTGGCTTTGATGAACTTCGAGTTGATATTTGATTCCTTGTAAGAAGTAAGAAGGTAAGCGGTTGTCGGCATCCATAAATATAAGAATTGAAGATTTGGCCACGGTAGCACCTAAATTTCTTTGGTGGCAGACATTACGGATAGGTGAATCTAGAACAGTAAGGTTTAACTTCCTAGTGAAGGGAGCAATTTTGATCAAGGTTTTGTCTTGGGAATGACCATCGACAATCACGACTTCAAAATTCTTGAAGGTTTGATTGTCTAAATCTGCAAGTAGGTGATGGATGGTTTTTTCTTCGTTGAGAACTGGAATGACCAGGGTAAATTGAGGTAAATTGGTAGCCTTCATTAAATGTAATTATAATAGGGGAATGGCGGAATTGAAGTTATTGGTAGGTTTGGGCAATCCTGGAGATGGTTATAAGAAGAATAGACACAACGTCGGATTTGAAGCAATTGAACAGATAATCGATGCTTGGGGGCTGCAAGGAACTCTAAAATATGAGGCTAAATTTGAAGCTAGAATTTTGAAGATCGGACGTTTGGTGTTGATGGAACCGCAGACATTTATGAATGAATCGGGTAGAAGTGTACGTAAGGTGAAAGATTATTATGATATTCCATTGGATAGCGTGTATGTGTTCCATGATGACTTGGATATTGTCTTAGGTGAACATAAAATCATGTGGGGAAAAGGACCTAAAGTACATAACGGTATAAATAGTGTGGTAGAAAATTTGGGAACAACTGAGTTTTGGCGGGTGAGAATTGGAGTGGATAATCGAGAAATCCATGAAGAAGATGCAGCTATTTCTGGAGCAGATTATGTGTTGGGGAACTTTCGAAGTACTGAAAAAGAAATAGTGACGGCGGTGATTGGAAAAATAGCAGCAGAGTTGAAAAACTTAAATGGCTAAGGGATTTTCTTTGATGACAGATATCTTGGATAAGTATGAACTGGAAACAGATAAACAGAAGCGAATTAGTAGAGAGTGGCAAGATTATGCATATAGACTGTCGCTGGAATTAGACGATAAAGGTCACGTACCGATCTATATGAGAATGTGTAAGAATGTCGATCGGTCGATCTTGGAGGAAGCGAGAACATTTGTGAAAGCCTCAACTAATGCAAAAAACAAAGCAAGGTTGTTTATGTGGAAGGTGAAAGAGCTGAGGATTGAGAGGAAGGGGAAGGAGTAAGGGGGGGGCAAAGGGACAAAGGGACAAAGGGACAAGGGACAAGGGACAGGGTAATATTAAAGAGTGAGGAGTCAAAATATTAATATTGGCTTGAGTAAGGTGTGGGTGAAGGTGGCCTCGATGCTGAGTGTATTGTTTTTTATTCTCTTGGCTGATGCCATGCTTTCGGACTTCGTTCCAGCATTTATGCAAGAGTCGTTGGGATCACCGATGTTGATGGGACTAGTAATGGCGTTCTCGTCTTTGATTGGATTTGGAGCTGATTTATTGTTTCCGCAATTGTTGCGAGGAGTGGGGGTAAAAAAATTGTTGTTTTTTGCGATTGTAGTGGGAGGTCTATTTGCCTCGACCTTATTGCTCTCTACTTTACGACCATACATAGTAGTTTTCTTAGTAGCAATGGCACTATGGGGGGTTTATTATGAGTTTTTGGGTTTTGCGAACCAACAGTTTGTGGCAGAGACAGCGCCAGTTCATGATCGCGCTAAAGTATGGGCAGTGATGGGGGTGTTTAGAAACTTAGCTTATTTATTGGGTCCGCTGTTGGGAGGATGGTTAGTAGGATTTGGAAATAATGTTGTGGTGGGGGTATCTGGAGGAATAACTTTGGTGGCGATGCTGATGATATTCTTTTCTCGCATGGGTAAGCGTGAAGCAGTACTTGAACCTACTCATATAAATTTAGGAATGGAGATTGCTCATTGGAAAACGCTTTTGGTCCATGTTTGGCCAATTATCGTAATGAGTTTGGTGATTGGTTTGGTAGATGCAACTTATTGGACGACTGGGACGGTTTTTAATGATATGCTGGCTAAAAATGCTTGGTATGGCGGATTTTTCTTGTCCGTCTTCACCTTGCCATCTTTGTTTGTAGGATTGTTGGTGGCTAAATGGGGTATCTATAAAGGTAAGAAAAAATGGGGAGAAAGATTTATGCTTCTATCTGGATTGGTTTTGTCGATGATGGGAATGTTTGATAATACTTTGTGGTATTTGGCGGTTGTGTTTATATCTTCATGTCTCTTGTCTGTTGCAATTCCTTTGATTGATGCAGTTTACTCAGATGTGATTGCGAGAATGGGACATGAAAGAAAACATATGGTGGGATTATCTAGTTCTACAGTATCGCTGGCTTATATCATTGGTCCGATCATTGCAGGATGGATTTCTAGTCTAGTGGGAGAGAGGCAAACTTTTGTGGTGATGGGGATGTTACTAGCAGTTGTGGCAACTGTGCTACTTTTGATTACTCCTAAGAAACTTAGACTACCTCAAGTTGAAATGGCTAGTTGGGAGTAAAATAGCCTGATGCAACTTAGTTTATTTGATTACCAGTTGGATGATTCGTTGATAGCAAGAGAGCCTGTGGTTGTGAGGGATGAAGCTAACTTAATGGTCGTTGATAGAAAAACGGATTTACTTGAAGAAAAACGTGTAAAGAATATCATTGAGTACTTAAATACTGGTGACGTGCTGGTACTAAATGAAACAAAAGTATTCCCGGCAAGATTGTATGGAGTCAAAGATACTGGTGGAAAAATAGAAGTCTTGCTTCATAAACAAATCGGTTTGGGAATATATGAAGTTTTGACCAAACCTGGGGTTAAGGATGGTACAACCATTAGTTTCGAAAAGATGAAAGCGACGGTTCTGGAACACA
>CAZBFU010000014.1:0-8300 GCA_964491365.1 uncultured Pseudomonadales bacterium | reverse complement strand
TACATGTAGGTTTGGGAACTTTTGCAAGTGTAAAAACTGATGATATTAGAGAGCACATAATGCATGAGGAAAGTTTCCAACTGGATGAGAACGCAGCGGAAATAATTAATCAGGCAAAGTTGGCAGGCAAAAAGATTACAGCTGTGGGGACAACAAGTGTAAGAGTTTTGGAAAGTTGTGTAGGAAGTGATGGATTGGTAAAACCGCAAAAAGGAGAAACAAAAATATTTATATTCCCTGGTTACAAATTTAGAATTGTAGATCAACTACTAACTAACTTTCATTTACCCAAAAGCACTTTGTTGATGTTGGTAAGTGCTCTGGTAAGTACACCTAACACAAGCCATAAGTTTGAAAGTTTTGAAAAAACATTAGTCGGAAAAGCATACCTTATGGCAATTAGTGAACATTGGCGCTTCTTTAGTTTTGGTGATGCGATGTTGATTTTGTGAGAATCTTTATTTACTGGTTTGGAGTAAGAGAGCTGTGCGGACCATCATTCTTAAATTATGTAGACTCGCAAGGGTGTTGTAGAGAAGTTCGTCGGATTTGAATAGATGATTAAGATAAGCCTTGGTGTGATTCTGGCAAGTGTAACAATCGCAATTTGGATCTACAGGACTTTCATCTTTGGCATACATTAGATTGCCGATATTGATACGTTCGTTGGCTGAAGGAGAAACAAATCGTGGGACGCCATCGGTTGAATATTCTAATTTGCCGACAAAAAGCGAACCATTGCGAGCAAGCCTAGTGGGGGCAACACAATCAAACATATCTACGCCAGCTAGAACTGCATTGACGATATCTGAAGGTTTAGCGCCAAGCCCCATGGTGTAGCGAGGTTTGTGGTCAGGGAGAAGATCGTAGATCCAGTCTAGAACTTCGATGGTACCGGTCATGTTGTAACCTATTGTTTCGCCACCAATGGCAATGCCTGGTAAATCTTGTTCGACCACAAAGCTGGTAGCGGCACGACGCAGATCTTTGTGAAGTGCGCCTTGAATGATTCCAAATAGTGCTTGCTTCTGATGATGGGAATGTTGCCGCCAAGTGGCAATAGATTTGAGGAGCCAATCTTGGGTAAGATTTAAGGCGGCTTGGGTTTCTGACAGAGTTGCTTTGTCATTGGTGCATTGGTCAAAGGCCATGATGATATCGGCGCCGATTTGGATTTGGGACTGAATAGCAACTTGAGGAGTGAAAAAATGCGAAGTGCCGTCGAGGTGAGATTTGAAAGTAACTCCCTCAGGGTTGATTTTGGCATTATTGCCAAGCGACCATACTTGGAAACCACCACTATCGGTAAGGATAGGTAGATCAAGGTTCATGAAACGATGAATACCTCCTAGAGAGGCGATTTTTTCACTGCCAGGTCGTAAATATAGATGATAGTTGTTAGCAAGAATGATTTGGGAACCGACTGACTTGATTTGATCGTTGGTGAGAGATTTGACGGTGGCAGCAGTGCCGACCGGCATAAAAATGGGAGTGTGGATTTGGCCATGAGGAGTGTGGAGGATACCAGTGCGTCCTCGACCGGCCAATTTGCCAGTAACTTGAAATTCAAACATTAGCCTACATTTTAACTTAAGGTAAGATGAACAGTGTGAGAATAGGGATTGAGGCACCGTCGGACTGGTATGAATACAACAACCTGGAAACAGGCTTGGAGAAAATTCGATCTAGAGGTCACGAGGTGATTTGTCCTACTAATTTAAGAGTGAGAGTGGCTGATTTTATGGCTGGAACAGTGGAGCAGCGCTTGAGTGATCTGGGGGAGCTATGTAAGGAGGAAGTGGGGGTGATTTGGGTAGCTGAAGGTGGTTATGCAGCACCAGAGCTTCGACACGGCTTGGACAAAATGGCCGATAAACTGGTAGGAAAGTGGCTGGTAGGATATTCCGATGCGACAGTTTTGCACTTAGCTTGGCACAAATGGGGCGGAAGGAGCCTATATGCTCCTAATATTTGTGGAGCCTGGGAATGGACTAAAGACAGTCTGGAACGTGTTTTTGAGATACTGGAGGGCGTAAATAGGGTGGTATACGAAGGAGGCAAGGAGGTGATTAGTGGAGAAACGGAAGGTAAGGTATTGGCGGTTAATTTAGAAACCTTTTGTATGAGTTTGGGCACAATCCATGATCCACTGATTGGGGCGACTAGTCCGATTATTTTAGGCCTTGAGGAGTATCGACAGGATTGGTCTGTCATCTCACGGCAGCTGGAGCAAATTTTGGACCACGTGGGTTTTGAGATGGTGGCAGGCATAGTCTTGGGTAGGTTTAGCCAAATGAGAGAGGAGGGGTATCCTCTTTGGGCAGCTAAAATGGGTGGAATTGAAGGACTTTTAGCTGAGAAGCTTGCTAGGCGTGGATGGAGCCTGCCTGTGTGGCGTTATGACACCTGGGGGCATGACGGCGATGGTCCTGCTGAGAGCGAAGCATTTCATCCTATAGTTAATGGAGCAAATTCCCTCTTGACAGTGTCTCGAGGCTGGGGCGAGTGGAAAATGGAGTGGTAAATTTGATTGATATTAGCCTCGAATATCGCATAATTGCTTGATGTGAAAATCCTTTTTATTGATAAAGCTATAATTGGATGATATGCGAGGATGGATTAAACCACCAGTTTTAAAGAAAGGAGATGTCGTAGGCATCGTGGCCCCTTCGGATGCTGTTGAGCGTAAATGGGTCCGTGAGGGGGTCAAAATCTTACAGTCTTGGGGTTTGAAAGCAAGATTGGGAAAACATCTATTTGCGAGTGTGGGAGATTTCGCAGCAGGTACTCCAGAAGAGAGACGTGAGGATTTATTGAAGATGATTGAGGATCCTGATGTGAAAGTAGTTTGGTGTGCGGTAGGTGGGTATGCTGCCACTGAAGTATTACCAGTTTTTACAAAAGAAGTAGTAGAAAAATTACGCACTAGACCGAAATGGTTTATCGGCTTTTCTGATGTGTGTGTACTTTTGAATGCTTTGGCATCGTTTCGTATGGCTTCGATCCAAGGTCCTAACTTAACAGGGTTGTCTGAAAAAGATGAAAAGAGTCGAGAATGGGTGCGAAGAATGCTCTTTGGTGAAAAAGATTTGGAAATTGGAAGTGACGGAAATTGGCAATCACTCATAAGTGGTGTAGCCGAAGGAAGATTACTAGTTTCTAATTTGGATTCTCTAGTAACGGTATTGGGAACTAAATTTGATCCGCTAATGCATGGATCAGGAGATTTGATTTTGGGAATTGAAGAATGGTGGATTGAAAAATCAACACTGCAAAGACAGGTAGATACAATACTTAATCACAAAAGGGCAAATAGAATTAAAGGCATGATCATTGGCAGAATGGTGGGAATTGGTGAAAGTGTATATGTGAAGTGGGGATTAAAAGTAACTGCTGAACAATTAATTGAAGGTCGAATAAGACTTCGCGATAAAACGATGCCATGTGCAGTCTTGTCTGATTTCGGTCACCCCGAAGAAGAAAATTGGCTTGAAGAAAAATTTCCTCAATGGTTTAAAAAACCAGAAAGATTTATTGCCATACCAAATGGAATTAATGCAAGATTAACAGTTGATCCTTCTGGGGCGAGATTACAATTTCTTGAATCGATTGTTGAAGATGAAAAACAATTGAATGAAAAAGAAAATATTGAAGAGAAGATTGAAGAAAAAAAAGAAAGTGAAGTGAGTGTAATTGAAGCTAATAAAGAATAATACTCTTGATATCTTCTGATATTGTGTAATAATGGTTATGGATCATGAAATATGGTTGGTTTGAATTAATTGCTCCATCCGTATATTTTGAATCAAAAATAAAATGAATTTCGACGAAGTTTTGGACGACCTTCGCGGTAAAAAATTAGTAATTGCATACACAGAACTACCACACTGGACTCCGGAAGACTTACAAGTGGGTGAAGAAATGGTGTTGAGTATGCAAAAAGGACTGATTGATTTGGGGTTAGATGTTGATCAAGTAAAAATTACTGATGATGTGGAAAGTGTGATGCAAAAGTATGATCCAAAGAATACTTTAGTGTTTAATTGGTGTGAAGGATTTGGTGATGATGGATATGACTATTACACGGTTCCTGAAAGATTAGAAGCAATGGGAATCGTCTATACAGGTTGTGCTCCTGCTTGTTTAAAATTGACGACAGATAAATTTATTACCAAACAGTTACTACAAGATAAAGGAATAAGATCCCCTAAGTATAAATTTTATGAAAAGGATGAGCCAAATGGGTGGTCAACTTTTCCTGCTTTGTGTAAACCAGCTAGAGAACATAGTAGTTATGGTATTACTAGAGAAAGTGTTGTTGATAATAGTGAACAGATGCATAAGCGAATCGATGATTTACAAAAAGAGTTTGAGTGTGGAATATTGGTAGAAGATTTTATTGAAGGATCTGAATTTAATGTCGCTGTTTGGGGTAATGAAAAGTTGGAAGTATTACCAATTGGCATGATTGATTTCTCACAGTTTGATGACTACCACGATAAACTTGTTGGATTTGATGCGAAATGGGTAGAAGGATCGGATTCATGGAATAAAACTTCGGTCGCATGTCCTGCGCCGATTGATGAGACTCTAAAAAAAGCTTTGGAAGATATTGCGATAGAAGCATACAGGGCTTGCCAGTGTCGTGACTATGCCAGAGTTGACGTAAGAGTAAGAGGAGATTTGCCCTATGTACTTGAAGTGAATAGTAATCCTGATATCACTACTGATGGAGGTTTTGTTCGATCAAGTGGAGTCTTAGGTTATAACTATCCCATGACGATTGCTAAAATTCTAAGTTTGGCGAGTAAGCGATTGGTGTAAGATAAATTTGTGAGTAAGATTTTTTGGCATCAGGTAGTTTTGTTTGGAGTGATGCTGGTGCTACTTATATGGAGATTTATTTTTGGTGGGGCAGTTTTTAGTATTTCTATGCTTTGGTGGAGTTTGGGAGTAACCATGGGATTTGTATTCGTTTTTGCGGATAGATTGATTTTCCACTTGGTAAGTGAACCGGAGAAGATTATGGGTATTAAGATGAAACAACTGTTTAGACAAGGAAAGCTGGTTGAAGGCATGGCAGTAGCCCTAGAAGAAAGAAGTAATGATAAGGGATTGATTATGCGTTCGATTTTGTTTTTGGCTATATATATAGTATTGGCTTTTTGGACGATGGCATCGGTACCAGGAGCATGGCAGAGAGGGTTCGTGTTGGGAATTGGAATTCATTTATTCTTTGATTTTTGGTGGGATTTTGCAATGAAAAAGGGAGTCGATAATTGGTTCTGGCAATTACCAATCCGTTTATCTAAGACTGAAGAAAAGGTGCTGGTCTTCTTTATGAGTATGGTGGGAATATTAATCATGACAAAACTATGAAGTCTGATTGTGGAGGATGTGAATTAGGTGCTAAATGTGAAAGTGGCAAACTAACTCGGAAGCAATTTTTATTGGGAGTGGCGTCTGTATTTTTGTTAACCTTAGTATTGGTATTTGCAAAGCATAGCTGGACACAGGCACATAACGAGCTGAAATGCTTTACTAGAGAAGAAGTTAAAACCGCAGTAGATGAACAAAAAAAATGTTTGACCATCTATGATGGTGGAGTCTATGATTTTACGAAAGCGAAGAAGTGGGACTTAACTGGACACTTAAAACAGCACGCTTGTGGAAATGAGTATACAAAAGAAGAAATTGAAAATGGGCCACATCGAGTAGAAAAGGTAATGCCAATGTTTTTGGTCGGAAAAATTGATTGTGAAGTTGGTGGAATAGTTAAAGAAAATGATGAGATTTCCGCAAGTGGACTATTCGGAATGAGCTGGTTTCGCATTAGTGCGTACTTGTCTTTGCTTTTTTTCCTACTCAACTTCTTAACTTGCTATGCGATGCCATGGGCAACTTGGAAAGAGCCATGGAAAGGTGATTTTCCTGGAAAAGACAAAAAAGATGTGGTTGGTAAATTTACCATGACCCATTGGCATAAACACTGGGCATATTTAGCGGTAATGACCCTACTTTGGCATGGAGTGTTGGGCTTTTTGAGAGTTTTCTTTGGATTGTATATTTAGCTTGACACTATACCCCGTGGGGTATATTATAATTTCATGAGTGAGATATCGAAGACTAAAATTGAAATGACTTTGAAGCGTATTCAAGGTCAGGTTGGAGGGATTGGTAAGATGATCAAAGAGGGAAAAGACTGTGAAGCTATTTTGACCCAAGTTAGTGCCGCGATGAATTCACTTAAAAGTGTAGGGAGAACACTATTGTCTGAAGAAATTGCGAAATGCCCTAAAGAAGATTGTGATAAATTGTTGAAGCGTTTCCTATAAATTAATATTTAAATATTTTTAAAATGGTACATTTTACCGACTCAGATTTTGAAGAAAAAGTCTTGAAATCTAAAGAACCAGTGTTAGTAGATTTTTTTGCAGAGTGGTGTGGTCCTTGCAGATTAGCAGCCCCTTTATTGGAAGAACTTGCAAATGAATTTGCAGGTAAGGTAACAATAGGGAAAATTGATGTAGATGGAAACATTCAAACTGCCGCTAAATTTGGGGTGATGAGTATTCCTACAGTGATCATGTTTAAAGATGGTAAGGAGTTTGAAAGAAAAGTAGGTTTTGGAGGCAAAGTGGTTTATGAAGAAATGATAAAGAAGGTAGTATGAAGATATGACAGAAATTCAGAAAGTTATTGTCATAGGCGGAGCCCCGGCAGGCTATACTGCAGCAATTTACTTAGCTAGGGCAACACTTAAACCATTGGTGTTGGCAGGTGAGGCTGCAGGTGGTCAATTAATGTGGACGACGGAAGTGGAGAACTTTCCTGGTTTTCCGGATGGAATAATGGGACCTGAGTTAATGGACAGAATGAAGAAACAGGCAGAAAAATTTGGGGCGAATATAGCGAATGTAAATGTGACTAAAGTTGACTTTAGTAACAAAATTAAGAAGGTGTGGGTAGGGGAGACAGTTTATGAAGCAGAAGCAGTGATAGTAGCGACAGGTGCCGAGGCGATGATGCTCGGTTTGGGTGAAGAGAAGTTATTGGGGCGTGGAGTGTCGACTTGCGCAGTATGTGATGCGGCTTTCTTTAGAGGTAAAAAGGTAGCAGTAGTTGGAGGTGGAGATGCTGCAATTGAAGACGTATTAGCTTTAACCAGGTTTAGTGATGAAGTCTATATGATTCATCGACGAGATAGCCTTCGAGCTTCAAAAATTATGCAGGAAAGGGTTTTGAATAATCCAAAGGTGAAAATAATTTGGAATTCACAAGTTACTGAAGTCTTGGGAACAGAAAAACTAGAAAAAGTGAGCTTGAAGAATAATGATGGCACACAGTCACAACTTGAACTTGATGGACTATTCTTGGCAATTGGTCACGCACCAACGACACATTTTTTGAATGGTGCATTGGAACTTGATGCAAAGGGATATTTGAAAACGACTCAGTCACTAAGTAGCGCTTATCCTACCCAGACAAACGTGGAAGGCGTGTTTGGAGCTGGAGACGTGGTAGATTTTAAATACCGTCAAGCAATAACAGCGGCAGCGATGGGTTGCCAAGCAGCCTTGGATGTTGAAAGATACTTGGAGAAATGAAGAAATATCAGACTGCCCAAACCATGGGATCAGATTTAAGTGAATATTTCGAAGTTCATGAGAAAAGGTTTGAAATACTTGAAGAAACAATAAAAGAAATTGGTTTGCATAAAGGAGATAAAGTTTTGGATGTGGGTTGTTTTCCACCTCGGATAATGGAGTTTGGAGAGGATCTGGGTTTTGAGATGTATGGAGTGGCTTATGAAACAGAGCAAGTAGTGGGAGAGAATATAAAAGTACTAGATGTCGTGAAGGAGAAACTGCCATGGGAGAATCATTTTTTTGATTTAGTAATCATGACTGAAGTAATTGAACACATACCGTATGATCCTAGATTAGTTTTGGGGGAAATAAGGAGAGTCTTGAAACAGGGTGGGATGTTAATATTGACCACACCCAATGCAGCAAGGTTACAGGTAATTGGAGAATTAATCCTTGGAAAACCACTAGGGATTACACTCGATCAATTGAAGAATACTAAACCTAATGATGGCAGTATTTATCAGCGACATAATAAAGAATATATAAAGGCTGAGTTGGAAGAATTACTATCCGAGATGGGGTTTAAAGAAACAGAAGTACACTATTCTTGTTTTTATCCACCGACAAGAAGGAGAGTAAGAAATAGAAATTTATGGGCGAGAGTTTTTAATTGGTTAGGCTATTTACCTCAGTTGTTGGTGCCAAGATTTA
>CAZBFU010000013.1:12005-21018 GCA_964491365.1 uncultured Pseudomonadales bacterium | reverse complement strand
ACCCCCACCCCAACCAATACCACCAAGATTGAATTACCCAAAGAAAGTGCACCTGATGTCAGTCCTGCCCCGCTTCCTGAATAAGAACTAGACTCTTCTTGGGCTTGAGCTCATATAGTAAAATAGACTCTTCTTGGGCCTGTAGCTCAATTGGTAGAGCGCTTCTATGGCATAGAAGAGGTAAGGGGTTCGATCCCCCTCAGGTCCACTTCGATGACTTTGCCCTAGTGACAAAGATATCAAAGTGTATCTAATTTGGGGATAGAACCTGACGGAGACCCGCAAGGGCGGGTCGAGTCGTGGTCTGAGGCGAGCTAGCAAGCGAGACCGAAGACTTCGATCCCCCTCAGGTCCACTTTTTCAAAAACTCCACTCCAAACTCATCTGCCCTGCAGAACCAATATGCCACATCTTCAGGCTTAAAATACCTCTCAATTCCACTTTGAAAATTTCGAACTTCAAGTAATTGATCGTTGATCGCATTCGCCTCTTGGATCAACATATTTGGCGACGTTTCACGATTAACCTTTCTCATTCCAAGTCGTCTTACATATTTTGCCAACCACGTCAAAGTGTATACATACTTGATGGATTTATTTGCGTCCAACATCGCCCTTATTTGCCTGATTCCCCGAACAGTATTTTCCAATGATATTCTTTTAAGATCCAGATAATCAATTCTTAATTGTTGATCAAGAAAATGAACTTTTTGTCCTTTTGCAATTTCGGTCGGAAACAAATCAGTGTAAAGAATCACTGACGTCCAAAACGGACCATATTTCTCTTTATGTTTCTCTTTTGAAGAACGATCATAATCAGATTCATCTACTTCTTCTGGTACATCGAAGCGAGATAAATTTACTGCCAAAATGTCTCCTGCAAAACTTTGCTTAGCTAAATGATTCCACATCACCAAACGAAATAAATTTCTGGTGGCATCAGCTAACTCTACTCGATATGCAAAATCTAACCCTCCTTGTCTCATCCAGTTTAATTGTTCAACCAAACTAAGCAATACCGTTACCCTAATAGGTTGTATGATGGCAACTCCTCTAGTTGAAAGCAAACCATCGATTAGTGCTTCTAAATTAATCGACTGAATAGATTTGTCGTTCATCAACCTCGAAATTCTCCCATTATCGTCGACGTAAATATCAATTTCACTCAAATCTACATCATCGTGCTCAAGTAAGTCGTCTTCACGACCATCAACGTCAAAAAATAATAATTCATCTCTGCCACAATACAAAGTCCTCTTTCCAGGTTCGATCGCGACCCCAAGTTCCAATAACCGTTCCGAAGCTCTCATGATTCGCAATTATACAAATTCGGTTAAAATAGGCACTATTGGGCTTGTAGTTCAACGGTAGAACAGCGCATTCGCATTGCACAGATAGGGGTTCAATTCCCCTCAAGTCCACTTAATATACCGTTACCCTTGCGGTAATGATATTTAAGTGATTACTAATTAGGAATTGAACCTGACGGAGCTACGACGGTAGCGAGTCGCGGTCCGAGGCGAGCCAGCAGGCGAGACCGAAGACTTCAATTCCCCTCAAGTCCACCATGAAAGATCAAATACTTGTATGTCAGCAATGTGGTAGTGAATTCGTCTTCGCTGTTGGCGAGCAAGAATTTTTTGCCTCCAAAAAATTAGAAGCTCCTAGATTTTGCCCCATCTGTCGCAGTATTATTGCGCAAACACGTAAAACGCCCCCTAAGCCTGTGAAACCAACTTCAACCACTTCCGATACACCAAAGTCTTAAGATTCGCCACTCCTTCCATCGTCCCACAAGAGACAATTAGCACCTCAAGTTTTTTCTTCTTCAAAAGTGCTGCAATTTCTGTCACCTGTTCCGGTGTAATTAAATCAGTTTTGTTAAGTACTACCACCTCTGGTTTGGCCAACAAAGACTTCTCAAATGCCCCTAATTCTCCTCGAATTGTCTTGTACTCATCATTCAACCTCTTTGCTATTTCCTTGGCTTCTAAATTTAAATCATCTGCACGAATTGCCAAGACATGCACTAAGAATTTGGTTCTCTCGACATGCCTTAAAAACTGGTCACCCAAACCCTTGCCTTCACTAGCTCCTTCAATCAATCCTGGAATATCAGCCATGACCAAGCTTCCTTCATTTGTCGACATCACTCCCAAGTTTGGTTCTAAGGTCGTAAATTCATAATCTGCAATTTTTGGTCTCGCTTTAGTAAGGACAGACAATATTGTCGATTTTCCTACATTTGGCAACCCAACCAGACCCACATCTGCCAATAGTTTCAAATCCACTTCAACATTAAATGCTTCTCCCTTGGTGCCATCTTCTGCAAATCGAGGTGTGGTATTAGTTGATGATTTAAAATGCCAATTTCCTCGCCCACCCTTGCCACCACGAGCCACTCTTACCCTCATTGCTGGTTTATCAAATTCAATAGTTGTAAGTTCTCCATTGGACAGATTGGAAAATTTCATGATCGTCCCTACAGGTACCTTGATGACCAAATCATCTCCCGCCCCACCATAGGATCTTTTACCCGACCCATTTTCTCCCGAAGATGCAATAAATTTTTGTGCAAAGGCAAATTGAGCTAATGTCGACAAATTGGTATCTGTTTCTACATAAACGTGACCACCCTTGCCTCCGTCACCTCCGTCCGGCCCGCCTTTGGGAATAAACTTTTCTCGACGCCAATGAACAACGCCGTTTCCACCATCACCCGCCTTGATATATATTTTTGCTCGATCTACCACGCTTATATTTTACCCTGTAATCTATTGAAGTGCCTTAAGTGGATCTAAATTGCCTCTTCCAGTACGGATTTCAAAGTGAAGATGAGTTCCAGTTGATCGGCCAGTCGACCCCATGACTCCAATTTGATCACCTCGTTTTACCGTCTGCCCAGACTTCACATCAATACGACTCATGTGTGCATATAGAGTCATGTAACCATTGCCATGGTTGATGATGACACGATTTCCATAACCTGAGTTATCTGGCCAGCCAGCCACGACCACCGTACCCGAGTCTGCTGCTAAGATTGCAGGTGCCGATGGATTTGCGATATCGATCGCTTTATGCCATGGCTTGAAACCTTGTGTGATTACGCCTTTGGTTGGCCAAACCCATGACCCAGTCGCTGTCACTGCCCCCGCGTCTGGTGTCCTCGCATTAGTATTCACAACCGGTGCTGCTTGAGCTGGCATGATTCCGTCAGGCACCACTAATCGCTGACCAATCGCCAAGGAAAACGTTTCATCGTTGGTAAAGGAGTTAAACGGATAATCCACAATTGCCTGTGCGTCGATCTGATATCTTTTGGCAACAGAATAAATCGTTTCTCCACTCTTCACAGTGTGTACCAAACCTGTCACAGGGGGAATCTTGATTTTTTGACCAGGCTTAACTGTCTTTATTGACGTCATACTAGGATTTGCCCACTTGATCGTATCCACACTCACCCCAAATTTCTCGGCAATACTTGATACTGTGTCACCTGCCAACACAACATACTCAATATCTTCAGATCTAGGCTTATCTGAAATCATTGTCATGGTCGGAATTTCATCAGCACTCACCACCCCGCCTACCCCCAAAACCTGGTTATCAGTCGCAATTACCGTCTTGTTACCTGTAGCCGATGACAAAATTACTCTAGCTTGACCGCTATCTACTAATAAAGAAGGACCTACCGCCACTCCCACTGCCATCGTTCCCACTACTCCTGCATGCATAAACAAAGAGGCATAACGGCCTCGTTTTTGGTACATTTTGACCACTGCCAATGACTTAACTCCCTCCATTGATCCTAATATTCTAGCCAAATATGTTTTGGAAATATGCCTGGTGAGAAGTCTTAAAAATCGAAAGAAGTCGAACAACCACCGATCAATAAATGTATTTTTCATCGACACCATAAATGTTGTCTTCTGGAACAATTATTATATCCCAAGCTACAATCAAGCCATGAGTTCGCCGCTTCAGACAGATCAACTAAATAAATTCCACCAATATCACAGCCTTGATTTACAAAACAAAATCTATCAACTCAAGTCTCTAGATATTATTTCAAAGCTCTCTCTCCCTAGCCATCCCAACATTGTCGACTTAGGCGGCGCTGATGGAAGTTTCCACCACTTACTTATCAAAAAATTAAATGGAAAAGGACTTTCACTAGATCTCACCAAAGGACACAATTTAGAAGAGAAATTTCCCCTCAAAGAGAATTCAGTTGACTTAATTATTGCCCACGAAATCATTGAACATCTCTTCGATACCGATCATTTCGTCAAAGAAATTAAACGAGTCCTCAAACCAGGTGGTTTTGTCATTATCTCCACTCCTAATTTAGCTTCACTCAAAAATAGACTCAAACTCCTTTTTGGTTTGTATCCCCAGTATTTAGAATATTCCAAACAAGGTGCTGGCCATATTCATCTATATACTTCACAAGTGCTAATTTCCCAGCTTTCTAGCCACAATCTAGTACCACAAATTCTCACATCACCTAATTTTCCCTGTCCATTTATTACCCATGCGCAATTTCCAAATATTCTTAAAAAATTATTTTATTTTTTAGGTGACTTACTCCCACAATATGGTTCTCACCTCATAGTTCTGGCTACTAAAAAATGAAAAAAATAATATTGATATTGTGCCTATTCTTAGTTACTACTCTATCCATCTTCACCTATATCGCGTTTGGGAAAGTTAATGAATGTAAAAGTTTAAGCTCGTCTCAAGTTGTTCAGCAATGTCTATCTTATTTAGATTTTGTCACCAAAGTTTTACCCAATCATGAGGTTTCGACTATCATCAAAACATTCTCTCCCTTTTTTCCACATGCCAACAAAATTTTAGGATTTGAAAAACCATTTGAAATTCTTGTCTTATTACAAAATCAATATGAACTTAGAGCCAACGGCGGTTTCTTTGGTTCGTATGCAAAAATCTCTCTAACTGAAGGCAAACCCTCACTTAAGTTTCAAGATATTTACGTCCCAGACGGACAAATCATCGGCCATGTCACCCCCCCTGCTCCTATTCAGTCAGCTTTCAAGCAAGGTTGGTTTCGCCTCCGCGATTCTGATTGGGAACCAGACTTTAGTCTCACCGCCCCTACCATTCGCTGGTTTTTTGAAAAAGGTGGCGAGACCAATCCCGACTTACTTGTCACCATAAATCTTCAGACAATTGAGGAAATTATTAAAATTGTCGGGCCTATTGAAGTCCCTGAATATCATTTAAAACTAGATCACGAAAATCTTTATTCACTCTTACAAAATCAAGCGGAACTCGACTTTTTTCCAGGTTCAACTCAAAAAAAAGATGTCATTACCGCCACTGGTATGGCACTTTCCAAAACTTTCGCAAACTTGAATCTTTCTCAATATTTAGCTATCACCAAATTACTTCTTTCCAAAACAAGCAGTCAACAAATACTCTTTCATGCACTTGACTCAAGCTTACAAAACACATTGTCTCAGGCAAATTGGACAGGGCAAATTAATTGGACTTCGTGTCAGTCCCTCAACTGTCTCTCAGACCACTTTTTGCTCGTCCAAACAAATTTAGGTGCCAATAAAGCAAATTGTTGTGTGACCACGACAATCAATCACCAAGTGCAACTTGTTAACAACTTAGTCGAACACAAGGTTCAAATTGATTTTGACAACCAGTCACCTTTAGAAAATCCTGACCCACCACGTTTTTTCGGCGGAAATTATATCTCATACCTACGCTTATATTTGCCTGAAAATGCGACACTAGCCACCATTTCAGCAAGTCCCACTCTACCCAAAACCTTGGTTGAATTCCCTCATCCTTTTTCCAACGATTTCTCACAAATTACTCAAACAAAAAATTATCAATCTTTAGAAATTGGATTTTTTCATCTCACCAAAGCTTCAACTAAATCCAAAGTTAACTTAACTTATACTCTGCCACTTACAACCTCAGAGAAATATGAGCTAGAAATCAAACGCCAGCACGGTGCTTCTGATTATCAAAGCACATTGGAAATCTTTGGCCAAAACTACAATTCCCTAATCTCATCTCCCCATTCGCTCTACCTGCTCGACATTCTCAGGTGAGAGAACAATATCTAGCGCATCGGTTTGAAAATATCCTTGTTCTATTAACTCTTGCACTTGTCTGACCAATTCCACTAGATCTGGACTTGGCTGATACACACTAGCCAGATCTACATTCAAGAGTTCGGCCACATTGGCTCTTCTAGCACTTGATATCGCTTGTTCAGTTTCTGTTTTCATGCCCGCAAGTATATCACTTAGCCTTCTTTCAAGCTTACCAAGAATTCTTTGTTACTCTTAGTTTTGTTGAGTCTATCTACCACCACTTCAGTGCGCTCCCCTTCATTGAGGACATCCAACATGCGTCTCATGAGAATAATGTATTGGTACTCAATCGAATCAAAGAGCAGATCTTCTCGGCGAGTTCCAGATCTTTGTACATCCACTGCTGGGTAGATACGTCTCTCAGCCAATTTTCGATCCAAGTGTAACTCCATGTTACCCGTACCCTTGAATTCTTCGTAAATTAGTTCATCCATTCTTGATCCTGTATCAACTAAGGCTGTACCGATGATTGTCAGTGAACCACCTCCTTCAATTTTACGAGCAGCTCCAAAGAAACGCTTGGGTGGATACAAAGCAGCTGGATCAAATCCTCCTGACAAAGTTCTTCCAGAAGTAGGTATAGCCAAGTTATAGGCGCGTGCTAAACGAGTGATCGAATCGAGCAAAATGACGACATCTTTACCCATTTCCACCAACCTTTTTGCTCGCTCTAGAGCCAATTCTGAAACCAAAGTTTGATCTTCAGCTTTTTCGTCGAAGTTACTAGCTATTGTCTCACCAGTCATTTTGGAATCTTTGGTGATCATGACGATGTGTCTTGAAATGTCTGTAACTTCTTCTGGACGCTCACCCACCAAGACTGCCATCAAATGGACATCTGGGTAATTGGTAGCCACACCTGAAGCAATCTCTTTGATAACAGTTGTCTTTCCAGCTTTTGGAGGAGAAACAATCAGACCTCGTTGACCTCGTCCGATAGGAGCAACTAAGTCAATCAATCTGGTTGAAAGTGGTTCTTTACCTGTTTCAAGTTTGATTTTCTCGTATGGATAGATTGGGGTACCACGCTCAAATTTGGGTCGGCCATACATGTCTTTTGGATCTGCCCCATTCACTTTTTCTACCACCACCAAACTCATAAAACGATCATTTTCGCGATTTCGACGAGCTTTAACTTTGACAAAATCACCAGGTCGAAGCTGGTGCTGTCGCACACTACCACTCATTAAATAAACATCACGTTCGGATGGTCGAAACTCTGGTCGAATCACCCCGTGGCCATCAGAAGCTACTTCCAAAACACCTTCGATTTCTTCGAGAGCAGATTCGACTCGGGGAACGATTACTGGACGTACATTATTACTTCTATAGGGCAGTGGTTTAATTACTGCGGGTTTGACAGCCTCTGTCGTAGGTTTATTAACCGTTTCGACGACGACTTCATCGGTCTCATTCACTTTTTTTAGCATCGGGAAAAATAATTAAAGAAATTGGAAAACAGACTTATCTTAAAGGGAAGACTTTAAGAGTGTCAAGGGTGAAACGCGTCAGGCTAGATTTGTAGTGCAATTTTCGGGCACCACCCGCGCAAACCCATTTCACCTTTGACAAGCTCAAAGTGAGTCGAAGTGTATCAGATACATACATTTGTGTCAAGCGGTTACAATAAATCAATGCCCCGTCCCCACCCCAACCAGCGTTTCTTCATAAGCCTTGGTCTCTTCCTCTGGTTCTGTACTGCTATTTTTGCAGCTGCACCTATTTGGCCTCATGTTTATTACCGTTTAACCCCCAAGACAAGTCAGGTTCTTGCCCAAACTATTGCCAATACCACTTCCCAAAAACCAATTGTTCAGCCTACCCCGTCTCAAACACCAGTTAAACCTGACTTGCCTGATTTTGACCCCTCTCTGCCAGACGAAAACGGTCTCATCATTGATACTATTGGTGTTCGAGGTGAAATCAATGAAGGAGAAAACTGGGAAGAAATCCTCAAAAAAGGACTCTGGCGCGTGCCTGAGTTTGGCACTCCCGTCGATACTTCCAAACCCATCATCATTGCCGCTCATCGCTGGGGCTATCTCCAATGGTCAAATGCCTTTCGTCGCCTCAATTCTTTTTATAATCTGCCTAAATTGGTCAAGGGAGACAAGATCAATATCATCTGGGAACAGCGAAGTTACGAGTACGAAATTTACGAAGCAAAGACTGGAACTAGTATCGATGACTATAGCGCTGATCTAATCATTTATACCTGTGAAATGTGGAATTCACCCACTCGCATTTTCCGCTACGCCAAACGAGTGAACTAAACTAAGCCCATAACTTGACAATTCACCATTGTCACGATATATTACAGGCCATATGTCACATTCTATTCTACGGTTCCTACCTATAGTCTTAGTCATAGTGCTCGTCGTCGGCGCCCTTGCTTTCTTGCAACAGCGCGAAACTCTCAAAAAGAGAATGGACGATTTGCTTGCTAAAGCCAACAAAGTTGCTACATCCAAGCTCCCAAGTCCAACTCCTTTTGTGACCAAGACTGAAAACTCTGGCTTCACTATCCCCAGTGTCACTCCAACCACTACTCCCAAAGCAGAAGTTTCCCCTCTAGCTACCCCATCAGCAAGTGCCACTCCTTCCGCAACCCCAACTGCATCTGAAAACAAAGGTGAGGTAATCAAAGCTACCTCCAAAGGTGGACTTGCTACCAACAACACCAAAACAACTATAGTTTGTACCCCTGTTTATGGCATGGGCAATCAATGTGTCGAGCACGTTGTAGTAGACACCGCTGTTGATACCACTATTTTCTACAACCTTGCCGCCCTCTCCTATTTGGGTGGACTTGCCGCCTTCGTCAAAGCTAAGAGAAGCTAAATAAATTTACTACCGTAGCCTAAACAAAGAATCCCT
>CAZBFU010000013.1:10355-11905 GCA_964491365.1 uncultured Pseudomonadales bacterium | reverse complement strand
AGGGATTTTTTGTACCTAAAATACCCTCTCCCGATATTGCAAAGCCTCCGATAAATGTGCTTCTTGTATCGACTCGCTGCCCGCCAAATCAGCAATTGTTCTCGCCACTTTGATTACTCGATAGTAGGCACGAGCAGATAAATCCCATTTTGCCACAGCTCTGCCCATCATTAGCTTCAGCTCTGCATTCAGTGGACAAAATATCTTCACTTGTTTATTTCTCATCATTGAATTGGTATAAATTCCAGAACCCTCAAATCGAGCTATTTGAAGGCGACGCGCTTTCTCCACTTCTGCTCGAACTCTCGCCGATTCACCACCACTAGCCTTGTGTTCAGATAATTTTGCCACTTCCACTTGAGGCACTTCTACATGAAGGTCTATTCTGTCTAAAATTGGGCCACTCAAGCGCCTCTGATACTTCTCTATGGCTCGCAAACTACACTTGCATTCCTTTGTCGGGTGCCCCAAATATCCACAAGGGCAAGGGTTTACTGCGGCAATGAGCATGAATGAAGCTGGATACTCGAGCCTTCCCGCTGCTCTACTAATTACGATTTTGGCATCCTCCATCGGCTGACGCAAAGCTTCCAGGACACCTCGAGGAAATTCAGCCATTTCATCTAAGAATAAGACTCCCAAATGAGCCAAAGACACTTCGCCTGGCATCGGTTTGGTTCCTCCTCCAATCAAACCCACCATGCTCGTGGAATGATGAGGGCAACGATAAGGGCGACGACGCACCAAGGCTTCCCCAGGCTCTATTAAACCTGATGCCGAGTAAATCTTGGTCACTTCTAACGCTTCTTCTTTCGACAAAGAAGGCAATATTCCAGGCACACTCCGAGCAAGCATCGTCTTACCAGACCCAGGCGGTCCACTCATGAGCATGTTATGGCCTCCTGCAGCCGCGATTGTCATGGCTCGCTTGGCCAGTTCTTGCCCAGCTATTTCTGACAAATCAAATTCCACTTCCGCCCTCTCGATCACTTCATCCACTTCCAAATGGGCAAGCGGCTCTATACCTTTGCCACGCTTTAAAAAATTGACTAGTTCAGGTAATTTGGTCACGGGCATCACTTTGACTTTGTCCACTGCTGCAGCCTCATTGGCAGAGAGTCTAGGCACGAAAATTTGCTCAACTTTCTCAGATGCTGCCAACATCGCCACCAACATTACCCCTCGAGTGTGACGAAGTGCCCCATCCAAGCCTAATTCCCCATAAAACAAAGCCTCAGGTACTTCCGGCACTTCTCCCGCCGCTGCCAAAATTCCCAAAGCAATTGGCAAATCATAAGCAGCACCTTCTTTAGGCACATCTGCGGGGGCTAAATTGACTGTAATCTTCTTGGCGGGAAACTCATAACCGCAATTGGTCAACGCTGTTTTGACTCTCTCCTTCGCTTCTTCAACTGCTTTTGTGGGCAGTCCCACAATCGACAATCCTGGAAAACCTCTCTCTGCCACATCTACTTCTACCTCTACGGGTAGACAAGACAAACCTAAATATGCTGCACTTTTTACTCTGGCTAGCACATTTTCATCATACC
>CAZBFU010000013.1:9139-10255 GCA_964491365.1 uncultured Pseudomonadales bacterium | reverse complement strand
CATGCCCAAAACAGACAATAAGTTAACAGGTAAAATCGGCGAAGATTTCGCTGCTAACTATCTCATTAGCCTCAATTTAACCATTCTTGAACGAAATTACTCCAGTAAATTTGGAGAAATAGATCTCATTGTCCAAGATGGTTCCACCCTGGTTTTTGTGGAAGTCAAAACCAAAGTCGGAGACCAATTTGGTAGTCCAGAAGAAATGATAAACAAAGGTAAAATCGCCAAGATCAAGCGTATGGCTGTCTTTTATATGCTTGATCAAGGTATCAAAGAACCTGCCTGTCGTCTCGATGCCATTTGCATTGTCCTCAACCCAGATCATAGTTTGAAATCCCTGCATCATTATCCTTCGATTACATAGTACCGACCACCTCGACTTTCCACTCTCCCTTCAAGTTCAAAACCAGACAATTTCTGCATCACTTCACCTACAGTACTTCTGGTTATTTTGACCAGTTCATCTACTCCTCTAGGCTGATCCAAGAGTAGTTCCAAAATCGGTTCAGTTAGCAATAATTGTTGGGTATTTTCCCTTGCCTCTTTTCCTAACATTTGCAAAATGTGTTCAACTTTTGTCACCATGCTAGCCAAACCACTTCTAATCAAATCATTTGTCCCTCGACTCACCCCTCGATCAATTTGACCAGGCAGTGCCAGCAAAGGTACTTGCATTTTTCTCGCCCAATTAGCCGTGATTAAGCTACCTGATCTCTCCCCAGCCTCAACCACCCAAACTGCATCAGACATACCCACCACAATCCGATTACGAGCAGGAAACATCCATAATCTGGCTTCACTCTCAGCTTCGTATTCACTGATCAAAAGGCCATTTTCTTCCATCTGTCGTGTCAATTTCTCATCTGGTGACGACGCAGGTCGATCGATACCCCAGCCCAACACACCTATTGTTTTACCAGCATACTTTAGGGCATTCTCGTGTGCACATTGATCTACTCCATACATCATTCCTGAAACAATCGTTACTCCAGCTTCTACTAACTGTGGAGTCCATTTCTCAATTACACTTCGACCATAATCCGTCATCCGTCGGCTACCCACAATCGCCAGCCTTGGTTTAGCCTCCAATAGGCTCAAATTCCCTCGATACCA
>CAZBFU010000013.1:7887-9039 GCA_964491365.1 uncultured Pseudomonadales bacterium | reverse complement strand
TTTAAACTTGACAATTAAACCTATAGGATATATAAAAGCACCATATTTGTTATGTGCCTAATCGTACGTAACAAATAAGTTCCTTTATATCGAACAAGTAGTTTTATTGCTTCATAGCGATAAACTTATAAGTTCAACGTCAAACGAATACTCAAATCACGGCTGATTTGGCCTGTTTGAACCATAGAACTACTTAAATTTATAGGTAATTCTTTGGTTCAAACAGCAACCTTTCGGCCGTGCCAGCGGCCGATAAATGCTGAATTCCTGTTCAAATCTGTTGCGGCCGCCTGCCGCACAAGGAGAGTCAATCATGACTATCAACAATGCGGCCCCGAGCCGCAACAACTGGTGGATTGCCGCCGCCATCGGCGGTGGCTTGATCGGCTGCTGTCTGCTCTCCGCCCTCTCGGGCGGAGTCGCCTTCTACGTCGGCCAGTCCCAAGCCCCGACGGTCGCGCCTCGCGCGACCAAAGAGGCCAAGACCGAGGTGCCGGCGCCCGTCGCCGACGAAAACGCCTGCTACGGCGTCACCGACGGCAGCATCGTGCCGTTCGGCCAGAAGGTTGAGTTCAACCCGTCGACCACCAATTCGGTCACTGGCCCCGCCGTGGTCGAGTGGTGGGACGGCGCCGGCGGTGAAAACCATGAAGGCATGTGGTATGTCCACGAAGGACAGACCCAAGTCTTCGAATCGGGTGTCCGCGGCGGCTACTGGCAGATCATGTCTTCAAGCGCCATGGGTGCTGAAGACGGCCTGAAGCATCTGATCGCTTCGCATCTGCACTTGGTCATGTACGCCCAGAAGCCCCAACACGCCTACGCAGCCGAAGAGCTGCAGGTGGCGCTGGATACCTGCGACTGGTCGAGCCTCACCAAGCTGCTCTTGGTCCTGCCCCCGACCGAGTAGTTCGTTTGACAAAGTCCGTCCGCTCCTGGCAGAGCGGGCGGACGAGTCTTTGAGTTTTTAAGATTCCCTTGAAAATTCCAACACTCGTCCGAACTGATAAACCACCACAACCGGTGGTTTTTTAAGTTTAATCGAGTACTTTGACATAGAAAGTGCACCATTTGGTCGCCAATTAAGCGGTCTTTCGGACCATTTACTTGGCGATCAAATTCAAAGGAGAAAATTTCCATGAAACTGGCTTC
>CAZBFU010000013.1:0-7787 GCA_964491365.1 uncultured Pseudomonadales bacterium | reverse complement strand
TATGAAAAACATCAAAAAAACACCACCACTCGTCTCCGTTCTCATTCCGGTCTACAATGCCCAAAAATACCTGCAGACCGCAATCAAAAGTATTCTCAACCAATCTTTTCGTGACTTCGAAATTATTGCCATTGATGATGGCTCAAGCGACGATTCTTTTAAAATTCTCAAAAATCTAGCAAAAAAAGATAAAAGGATTCGAGTTTTTCAAAACGATGGTAATCACAATATTGCCTTCACTCTCAACCGAGCCGTCAAATTGGCAAGAGGTAAATATCTAGCCCGTATGGATGGCGACGATATTGCTATTCACAACCGACTCAAGCGTCAGGTTCGTTATCTCAACCAACACCCAAACACCGTCGTCGTTGGTAGTAATTGTCACACCATCGATCAAGACAACAATCTATTGGGTCAAAAACGCTTCCCCTTGTCTAATGTAGATATCAGAAGTGTCCTTTTCTTGATCAATCCCATGCAACATCCAACCATGATGATCAACAAAACCTTGTTACCCAAAAACTTTGCCTGGTACAACGAAAACTTACCTCCGGCTGAAGATCTTGACCTCCTGTTTCGTTTGGCCACCTATGGCAATGTCCACAACCTAAGAAAGCCACTACTTTTCTATAGATTACATCTACAAAGTGAAACTTTCAAAAACCCACGAGCTACTTATGAAGTCACCAAGCGTGTCCGCTTGCGTGCTCTTAATATTTATGGCTATCAAAGACCTGCTTACCTTAGACTTGTAAATAAAATCCAAGAAGTCTTGATCAGCGTTCTTCCCGCAAAAGCTATCTATTTCATCTACAACTCTCTTCGCTCTATCACTTCTTTACTTTCAGAGAGACACACCAAGAAAATCGCCCAAACTCAAGAAGAACTCCAAACCCTTCTAGCCAAATGCTAAACTTGATTCGTGGCAAAGAAGCACCTACTTTTGCTTGGTCTCAAGCTCAAACAATCAACTAGAAAAATCCGTAAGTACTTAAGTTTGTCTTGGCCAATCTTTGGTCTAACCATTTTGGTCGGATTTTTGTTTGTTGCCAATTATCAAGCAGGTACTTCCCTACTTGGTTGGGACAATCTCACTCCAGAATTTGATCCTAAGCAAGATTTTTTTCGCAGCCTTTTCAGTGTGTGGGCGCAATATCGTGGAACTGGTCTGGTGTCTGGACAGGCTCAGGCTGCAGAGATATTACACTCACTGGCTGCTTGGGCTTTCACTTCTCTAAATTTCGACTCAACACTTTTTCGTTACTTGTGGCATTTTGTCTCACTCTATATAGGTTCAATAGGAGCGTTTGCTCTGATCCTACATTTAATTTCTCCTAAATTTGACCCACAGACGTCTCGTTCCGCGGCATTTCTTGGCTCTGTTTATTACCTACTTAATCTCGCTTCAATTCAAAATTTTTATACACCATTTGAATCTTTTAGTGTCTTTTATGCTTCCCTTCCTTGGCTTTTGTTAGCTTTGATCAGATTTTTGTATCAACCCAATCTCAAACATTATTTTTTCCTTTTTGTAATTAATTTTTTGGCTACACCAGCATTTTTTATCCAAACACTATTCTTAGTTTATTTCTTTTGTTTAATTCCCATACTTATTTCATTCTGGTTCCAAAAACAATCTCTTTCCAAACGTCTATCGCCAACTCTAATCTCTGGTTTTAGTATTCTCCTGATTAATCTTTTTTGGCTTCTACCGGTCATCTTTTTTGTCTTAACCAAAACCCAAGACGTCTTGGGTGCTCGTATCAACCTCATCTCATCTTCCGAAACATATCAGCGAAATTTAGAATACGCCAATCTAGAAAATTTGTTCGGTTTGAAAGGCTATATGTTTAGTTTCCTAGATTTAAGCTCCAATAATAAGTACGATTATTTGCTTTCAAATTGGCGTAACCATCTCAATCAACCTCTAATTAAATTCATACAACTTTTCTTTACCTTTCTCACCATCACCGGACTTCTCTACTCATTCAGAAAAAAACTACCAGCTTCGTATACCATGACAAGCATTGCTCTGATATCTGCTTTTTTCTTGCTTGGAGGTGGGTTGTTTATCAACTCAAGTTTTCCGGTTTTAGCAGAACTTTTCCGCTCCCCATGGACTAAATTTTCCCTGCCACTATCTTTAGTTTTTAGCTTCTATTTCTCAGTCGGAATAATATTTGTTTTAGATTTATTTTCTAACTTACATCAACGCTTTACCTATCACCTCACTCAGTTTTCTGTTCTAATCATCGTCCTAATTTATGCCTCACCTGCTTTTATAGGTCAATTCATATCCCCTAGCATGCGCGTAAATATTCCCAGTAATTATCAAGAAACATACAATTTTTTCCAACAACAAGATCCCTCAACACGTATTGCCAATTTTCCTCAATATACTTTTTGGGGTTGGCATTATTTCAATTGGGGCTACCGAGGATCAGGGTTTGCCTGGTACGGCCTCAAGCAACCCATACTTGATCGAGCTTTTGATGTCTGGGAAAAAACAAATCAAGATTATTATCAGGAACTCGAATCTGCCCTGTATTCCCTGAACGGTCAAGATTTTGCTAACGTTTTGCAAAAGTATTCAGTCGATTGGATTTTAGTTGACCATCAAGAAATCTCACCTGCTCCTAATGTCGACATAGGATTAGACAAACTTTTTACAATCGTCAAAGATAATCCAGATTTTGATCTAGAATTCGAAAGCTCTGATTCCCAAATTGAAGTCTATCGATTTAAACCTACTCAAAACGTCAAAAACTTCCTCTCCACTACTGACCAATTGGACACTCAACTCTCACCATTTGCTCTACCGTCACTTCGACCACAAACCAATTTTGTCTTTGATCAAAACTCTCTTTCACTAGCCGCAAACATACCAGCCGGTAAAATCATCCTTCCCTCTCTCTCTGATTCTGAAGAATTGTTACCATACACAGTCAGTTATCGAAAAACTCCTAAAGGCATAGATCTCCTTTTTTCTCCACAAACCCCGCTCATCTATATCAACGACAAGGTCGTCAATCTTGACCGTACCCCCTTGCAAGTTAATTTTGAAATTAACAATCCTTCAGGTAGTTTGGTCCTTGGTATGAATGATTATTTCCTAGAGTTACAGCTTCCAGATGAAGTAATCTACCAGAATGAATTTTCCAAATTTACCACGATTTATTTGCCTACAAACAAAGCCTTCCCTCTAGAACTATATTCAGGTTCTCCCGTACTCACCAAAGACATCACCACCGCTCTGCAAAATGCCACGCCACAAGATTGTTATGTCCACAAACCAAATCGCAAAATTGAAAAAGTTTCCGAGCGAGACCAAGTTACCTTGATCACCACCGATAACGTCGCTTGTTTGTCAGCAGCGATTCCCCCTGCCACTTCTGCTGATCAAATCATTTCTCTAGAATTTGTATATAGCTCAGATACGAATATCCCCGGTAATGCCAACATTACCAATGCTCAACTAGACTCTCAAACCATTCCTCAGCCACTCAAACCTTCCAACACTCCAACTTATACCAAGCTATATAGTCGACCTCTATTTGAAAACATGTATGCGAATCTTTTACTCGAAGCAAATGAACTCAAAAGTTCCCAAACAATTACGTACAAACAAATCAAGGTTAAGTACTATGATCGCCTCGCCAATAGTATTCCCACTCTGCCACCTATCAGGACTAATACTCTCGAAAGTACCAGTAGTGCCATCCTCACTGTTTCTTTGCCCACCCCCAACAGCAAACTACTTACGATCCAAAACGCATCGAATAATTTGTTAGGTGAAGAAGTCAGGAATTGTGACAACTTCAACGATGGCAAAGTCTCCCAAACAATAGATCTTCAAGGTTTAACACTTGAAAGTACCAACGCTATTGCTTGTAAACAACTCAATCTTCGTCATCTCCCTCATAACTTAAATTATGTGATTGTGGCAGACCATCGATACATCGAAGGACTATCTTCTACAATCTGTTTTGAGAACCATGCTACGCGCCGCTGTGATGTCTTTGAAAGGCTTCTCAAGACCGACAAACCTCAACTACTCATCAACCCAATCAGAAACCCTTCAGAACATGCAGGATATACCCTTCATCTTTTCAATCAATCGGTTGGATCTCAATCCACCAAAAATCTATTTCAAAGTCTGGCTATTATTCCCGTCCCTCTTACATGGCTCGAAAAAATTAGTGTTAATCAAGCAACTCCCCCAGCAACAAAATCAGTCGAATCCACCCATCCTGCAGAATTTATCTATACTGTCCACTTCAGCGATCCCAAGGAACAAATTCTTAATCTTTATCAGACCAAATCTTTACACTGGCTTGCTCTAGAAGTTGATGATAACTTCCATAAACTTCCGTTAGCTTCACAAATTTTAGACCTTCCTCTTCAGGTCTACAGGAACAGCTCAAAATTGATATTTAATACTGATCATTCCAATTGGCACAATGCCTTTAAACTTAGTAACCAAAATCAAAATCTAGTCATTTTTTACTGGCCTCAGTATTTGCAATTTTTAGGCTTTATTCTCTTGCCCATTCCACTAATTTTAATGCTTCTTATCAGTCTTTTTAAGTTTGTAAAAAAGACCATAAAAAAATCCTCGCGATGACGAATGGAGAGCCTGCCCAACGCTCCATCCGTCAGCCCGAGGACTGATCTACCATGTTGACAGTCGATCTATTAAGTGCTATTTTTTATTTGAATTCGCAATGACTGTCCAATTACGAATTCGACCTGAAAGAGCTTTGCTATTCGAGTTAGGCTACGGTAGTAAAGCTCTTTTTTGGATCACCTACTCATCACAACTAGCTGTTGACCAAGCTTGGCCATCTTCGCAAGTTGCAAGCTAGATTCTCCTGAAAACACTCCCTTTCTTGCTCTCACATTCTTACTTTTGGCGAACAATTTGAGTAATGCTTTCATGTCTATTTGCATAATAACACCGACTGTCAAATATTTCAACCCTATATAAAGATATCCACAATAATAGTATATATCCCGTAGTATTTTTGTATCCATTTTTAAGATCAATTATTAGATAATTTTCAAAATAATTATGATTGTGGAAATCTATATATATTTTTCGCTTGCGTAACCTATTACAATTAGACGAGATGAAACTGAAAACAATTTTTATGTGTAATTCGTGTGGCAATGAATTTCCTAAGTGGAGCGGACAATGCTCAGTCTGTAAAGAATGGAACACCCTCGTGGAGGCTACCAGTTTTACCAAGTCTAGTTCGTCAAAAAACCCCAATGCTCCCAAACTTACCATCAAACCAAGCGCCGCCCTCAAAGACCAAGGCAGTTACAATTTTCGCACCAACATCCTCGAACTAGATCGAGTCTTAGGAACAGGACTTACTCGAGGTGGTGTATACCTTTTGGCTGGCCAACCAGGTATCGGTAAATCTACCCTGCTTTCCCAACTTGCCCTTAAACTAAACTCTCCAGTTTTGTATGTTTGTTCAGAAGAGAATCCTCAACAAGTTGCAAGTAGATTGAGTAGATTAAAAGGAGATTCGCAGCAAGTTGATTTATTGGATGACTCCAGTGTCGATGGAGTCATCAATCATTTCACTAGTAAGAGCTTTCAATTAGTCATCGTAGATTCAATCCAATCTGTTTATTCTCAGGCTAATGGCACTACTCCCGGCAGTCCCTCCCAGGTTAGGGATTGTACTAATTTATTGATCAAAGCAGCCAAATCTAGTAATACAACCCTACTCATCGTTGGCCATGTCACCAAAGAAGGAGATATCGCTGGACCAAAACTGCTTGAGCATATGGTTGATGTAGTCTTGGAGTTGTCAGGCGACCGACAACATGAACTAAGGCTCTTACGTGGAATTAAGAATCGCTTCGGACCTACCGATGAAACTGGCATTTTCAAAATGGGTAATATGGGACTTGAAGAGGTTCCCGATCCGGGCAAAATCCTCCTCGAAGGACGCGTAGAAGGTGCGCCTGGCTCTTCGTTAGCTCTGATTATGGAAGGTACTAGACCAGTCACGTGTGAGATTCAAGCTTTGGTTGTCGACACTCCCATTCCAGTACCACGTAGAGTCGCCAAGGGTATTTCTACTAACCGCCTCCAACTAATTTGTGCCATTCTCACCAAGCATCTTCACCTTGGACTTGCTACCAAAGATGTCTTTGTCAATGTCACGGGAGGCTTGACTATCTCAGAGCCAGGTGCAGATCTTGCCATTGCCCTCGCTATCATTAGTAGTTTCAAAGACAAGTCGCTTCCTATCAGCTCGATATGTTTTGGTGAACTTGGATTACTTGGTGAAATAAGACATGTAAATTTTGCCGACAAGCGTCTCAAAGAAGCAAAAACTTTAGGATACAAAGAGATTTATTCTCCCAAATCCCATCCAAATCTCAAAAGTATCAAATTCTAGTCTTTTTTCTCAGAAGTAAGTTCAGCCAAAAGTCGACGGAATTCTTCACGTACTTTTTCCCAGTCGCCTCCAGCTTCTTCTATTTCTTTGAAAACCACCTCTACATCAACGAGGATTTGATCTTCATTAACAATCATCTTTGTCTTTGCCATAGCTTAATTTAAGCTAATTTGTATTAAGTCGCTACCCCTTGTCCCCTAGCAATTTTACTAAGGGACAATAAAAGCGACTTAACGATAGTCTGCTGGGACCTCGGTAAGCACCATTCCAAGTGACATTCGACGACTCTTGATGTCTAGCATTTCAACATAAACTTCAACTTCTTCACCTACCAAAAATTCTCTACCTTGTGGCTGTTTTGATACGTGAATTAGACCATCGATACCCTTATCAAAATTGACAAAGACTCCATATGGTGCCATTCGTACCACTTTACCTTTGTGTTTAGTTCCAACTGCAAATCTGGTTTCGATATCTTTCCAAGGATCGTTAGTCAATTGTTTGATCGAAAGGTTGAGTTTTCCCGCACCTTTTTCAATGCCAATCACAACCACGTCTACTTCTTGGCCAACTTTGAAGATTAAGTTTGGATCTTCAACTTTTTCCCAAGAAATTTCACTGATATGAACCAGTCCTTCGACTTTGGCACTATCTGCACCTTTTTCCTTCATTGGTACATTTACCGTCACAAAGACTCCAAAAGGCATAATTCCAGACACAGTTCCCTTTAAGGTTGCGCCATTAACTACATCTTCCAATGCTTCATCTTTTCGAGCCAAACCTTCTGCATCACTAATCAATTTTTCGGAGAATATAAGTCTGTTTTGAGCCTTATCAACCTCAATTACTTTAGCTTTGAAAGTATGGTTGATCAACTCTTCCATATTGCCCAAGAATTTTTCACCAAATTGTGAAGCAGGTACAAATCCACGAATATCGCCAATTTTGACAACCATTCCGCCTTTGTTTACTTCCAATCCAGTAACCTCAACTTCTTTATCATCATCCATCCATTTTTTGTAGACACTCCATCGGCCTTCTTCAGCAGCTTTGCGTAAAGATAAGAGAATCTGACCTTGATCATTTTCTGGATGTTTGATGTAAACACTTATAGTGTCTCCAACTGCCAAACCATCGATCAAGTCTGCAGCTTCTTTGGCTTCAGTGTCAGACACTACACCTTCGGTCTTTGCTCCGATATCCACAAGCACTAACTTTCTACTCACGAAAGTCACTTTACCTTCGAGTTGTTCACCTCTTTTTGGAGTGACAATTTTTCCGGTTGCTTCAGCCATCAAGCGATCCATGATGCTTCCACCTGTTACGACGACTTTGTCTTCCTTTGGTTTTGCTTCTTCTACAATT
>CAZBFU010000012.1:19097-22849 GCA_964491365.1 uncultured Pseudomonadales bacterium | reverse complement strand
ATTGCTCTAAGACTTAACAGCGAGAATTGAGAGGAAAAGCGGAATCTCAACTCTTGAACGATTTTCCATTTTGGCAGCTTTCCCTAGACTTTCTTTGTCTGAGCCATATTCCTCAAGGGTAGTGATGTGAAAGCCTGCTTGTTGTAACCAGTTAAAGTATGTAGAAAGAGAATGATGATAATTCCAAGTTACCGCCGAGCGAATACCTTGACTAGGATTTGATTGCATGGGGATTTCTAAAGGGGTTAAGTAGCGATTAATCCGGCGATATTGAATTTTGTTGGAGGAATCTATTTCCCAACTTGATTGACGGGGAATACGAAAACAGGGGTGGTTGAGTATCAGGAGCAGTTTCCCACCTGATTTTAAAGAAGTGGAGGCGTTTAAGATTGCTTGGCGTCCATCGGAGATGTTTTGAAGTGAAAGTAGAAAGAGGGCATGAGTAAATGAAGCTGGGTTGCGATAAGGTTTGGTCAAATCGAAAACATCAAAGCGATGTGTGGACGAGCCTTTGTATTTGTTGGCTAACTTGATTAAAGAGGTGGAGAGATCTAAGCCATGATATTTGACGGAATTTGGAAGGTGGCGAGAAAAGACACCTTGACCACAACCCAAATCGAGAAGAGAATCACCACCTTGTAAGCCTAATAACCGAAGAGCGGCAGGGATTAAAAGAGCTTGATGATAGTGAGAGCCTAGTTGACCAACTTGACGATTATAGGTAGCCGAAGATGATTGCCAAGAAGTGTTTTTGATCATTTGAATAGTAAGGGGATGAGGAGGAGTGCTCCTAAGAAGAGACGGTAATAAGCAAACGGGGTAAGAGTACGGTTTTTGAGATAACTAATAAACCATCTGATGACGATGAGAGCAGTGATGAAGGCAGTAATAAAACCTACAAATAATAAAGTGAGAGATGATTGAAGATTGTTGAGTAAGGGCAAGTTGGAATATAGATCATAGGCGGTGGCGAGAAAAATGGTTGGAATGGCTAAGAGGAAAGAAAAGGTAGCGGCTTGAGTTCGCTGGAAACCTAAGAACATAAGCGAGACAAGGACAATGCCAGCACGGGAAACGCCAGGTAAGATGGCTAGACTCTGAGAAAGGCCAACAAAAAGAGCAAGTTTGGGCGTGAGTTCATTTAGGGTTAATTTTAGTTTGAGAGCACCTGAGGCAATTTTGGCTTCTAAGAATAAAAAGACAATGGCAATGATGATCGTGGCTAAGGCGCTGGCAAGAGGTGATTCGAGAAGGGTGTGTTTGATGAAACCATGCAAGAGAAAACCGATAAGTCCAGTAGGGAGAAAAGCGAGGAGGGTAAGTTTGGCGAGTTTAAGATTCGACTTGAGAAGCGAAAAATTGATTATTAGAGCGGCTAATATTGCACCTGACTGGATAGCGATTTCGAATAATTTGACGAAGTCAGACTGAGGAAGACCTAAGAATGAAGAGGTGAGCTGGAGGTGAAAGGTAGAAGAGATAGGAAGGAATTCGGTTAAGCCTTCGATAAGACCGAGAATAGTTGCCTGGAAGTGGGTCATGTGTGTTAATTTTAGAGCATGACAAGAAATCGTGACGAAAGAGGTGAAATTACGGTGGTAGCTGCACCGATGTTTGCGGGTAAATCTAGTAGGGTAATTGCCGAAGCTGATCGCTATCAAAGAGCAGGAATGAAGCTTTTGGTATTTAAACACCCACTAGATGATCGTTACTCTGGAGTAAGCCAGATAAACTCACATGATGGACGAAGTGTTTCTTGTGAAGCTAGTTCTAATTTGAGTATGATCTATGATAGAGTCTTAGCTGAAGATGCTGATGTGGTGATTATTGACGAAGCTCAATTTTATATTGGTAATGATGATTTATTTGTAGCGTTAATTGAACAATTAGCTAGTGATGGGAGGATCGTGATATTAGCGGGATTGGAGCTAGACTTTAGAGGGGAAGGTTTTGGGCCAATGCCTCAACTATTAGCTCATGCGGATAAGGTAGAAAAGCTAACAGCTGTTTGTGTGAAGTGTGGAAGTTTGGACGCAAATCGGACGCAAAGAATTATCAATGGTGTGCCTGCTCGTTATGACGATCCAATCGTGTTGGTAGGGGCAGAGGAAGCTTATGAAGCTCGGTGTGCCAAGTGTCATACGGTGCCTGGCAAACCGAGCTTTGGGGAATTGCTAAACCAAATTACTTAGCAAGGGTTCCAATTTGGAAGTTTGGCAAATAACTCCATGCTTTTTCGGAATGTTTCTCGCCGTTGGATCTAGTAGTAAACATGGCGGTAGCATCTTTGCCACAACCCGCATAAACAGCTTCACCACCAGCATGCTTTTCTCCAAAATTACTGACGTCTAAGACCATATCATTGATGACAAACCAACAGTCGGTTGGGGTTTTGTGCATGGCTACTTCGGCCATGGTATAAACCATCATTTTCTTTGACTCGGCTGAAGGTGAGGCATCTGCTGATGAAGTGGTTGCCATACTAGGTGTAGTGGTGGGAGTCGTGTCAGTACTGGTGGGTGTACCAGTACAGGCAGTCAGCAAGAAACTGGTAACGAAGAGAAGAGAGATTTTTTTGATCATAGGAAACAGAGTATCATATTTTGATGATCAAGACCTTGAAAGAACTACCATATGCGTTTGAAGCCTTGGAGCCTGTCATTGATAAGGTGACGATGGAGATCCATCATGATAAGCACCATAAAGCATATGTAGATAACTTAAACAAGGCACTCGAGAGTGCACCTGAGGTAGCTGAGAAGCCATTACTTGAACTGTTAACAAATTTGGAAATAGTACCTGAAGCTGTAAGAACGGCGGTGCGTAATCACGGAGGTGGACATGTTAATCACGAAATGTTTTGGGATTCAATGACGCCTGGTGGCGGAGAACTTAGCAGAAAATTGAAAGAGAAAATTGAAGCTAAATGGGGAAGTGTGGAGATGATGAAAGAAGAATTTGGAAAAGCAGCGATGGGAAGGTTTGGAAGTGGTTGGGCATGGTTGTCGATGGAGAAAAGTGGAGAGTTGGTGATTCACTCCACAGCTAATCAAGATAATCCTGTGATGGAAGGCAAAGTGCCATTGTTAGGCTTGGATGTTTGGGAACACGCGTACTATTTGAAATATCAGAACCGACGGGCTGATTATGTGGCGGCTTGGTGGAGCTTGGTTAATTGGGATGTGGTGGAGAAGAGGATGTGACGCCCCCTTAATCCCCCTCTAGACTAGAGGGGGAAAGGGTCGAGTTAGGCTACGGATTTGGATTTAGTTTTTCTTGATGCTGATCTTCTTTGGCTGGGCTTGTTGCTGCTTAGTGAAAGTGACCGTCAAGACACCGTTTTCATAGGTTGCTTCAGGTTCTAGAGATTCATCGATATCACCAGGAACGGCGACTCGATATTGAAATGAAGTTGAAGCAAGTCGATAGTGCTTGCGATCCTTACGATCTTCTTCTTTGATAGAAGCTTTGACCCAAAGAATTCCTTTTTGATAAACAGTTTCGATATTCTCTTGGGGAATACCGGGAACGTGAGCTTGAACAAAGACGTGCTTCTCGTCTTCACTCACACCAAGACCAGAGTTGGTAGAAGGAGTAAGTATGGCGTCGTCTTCCTCGAACATACTAGGAACACGAACACTAAATGGCCAGAGAGATTTGGAGATGATGTCTGTCATATTAGCAATTGATTGTATTAACTGATAACTATTGGCAGTTTAAACAATCGAGTGCTAATTTGTCAAGTGGGTTTT
>CAZBFU010000012.1:16731-18997 GCA_964491365.1 uncultured Pseudomonadales bacterium | reverse complement strand
ACTGATAACTATTGGCAGTTTAAACAATCGAGTGCTAATTTGTCAAGTGGGTTTTGAAAAAGTCGTGAAGCTTGGAAAAACTAGGATCGGTGGGTAAGAAAATCCATTGATTCTGATATTTTCGCGATAGTGGTGGGTTGATGAGAAGAGGTTCCTGCGAATCAAGACTTGTGGGGATAGCGTGTGTTTGGATCTTTGGCAAACTTGCTGGAG
The DNA here is from genome assembly GCA_964491365.1 of uncultured Pseudomonadales bacterium. GTDB lineage: Bacteria > Patescibacteriota > Microgenomatia > UBA1400 > MFAQ01 > CAZBFU01. The sequence continues at coordinate 18,784 of CAZBFU010000012.1, read as the reverse complement.
AGGCATAGATGGCAAGACCTAAAAGGGTGGCGTCGGTGAGATTGGTAATGATCTTGTCGTGCCAAAATTTATAAAGCTGGCCAAGTTTGTCTGGACTTAAGAGAAGGCGCTTGGTGGATATTTGTGCGATTAATCCTTGAATGACGATCATTTGGCGCTGACTACGAGCTAAATCAGTGCCTGTAACCTGATCATTACTATGACGGGATCGAACAAACTGTAAAGCTTTTTCGCCTGTAAGTGTTTGTGGTCCTGCTGGAAAAGAAATTGTTTGAAAAATGGGGGCAGTTTTGTCTACTAGATACTGAGGGTTGGGGAATTGATCATCGGTAAAGGCGACTGGATTGTCTATGGTGACGCCGCCAACTAAGTCAATAAGTTCTGGTAGAAGTGAGTAGTCGAGAATGAGAAAGTGTTCAAGGTTTTGACCTGTAACTTGAGATAAAGTGGCAAGTGTAAGCCCAGGTCTAGCGGTAGTTTTTTCGTAGTAATAAAGAGCATTTATTTTGGTTTTTTGGGCGTCTAAATACAGATCTCGAGGGAGGGGAACAAGATTGAGTGTATTACTAGATTTGTGGTACGACCCAATCATGATGGCATCGGTGAGACTGGTTTGTTCAAGTGTGTCCTCTCGATGGTCGAGTCCTAAGATGAGAAAATTAATTTGAGCTGGACTAGTAGCAATTAGTTGCTTTGAAATTTCATCGGCTTGTTGAAGAGTCTTTTTGATATTGGTAGTGGAAAGACCTGAGTGAGATAAGAATACCTGGTAGTAGTGGTGAACTTTGGAATAAGCATAGCCTGCGCTGGCTGATAGCAGAATAAACACACTGAGGATGATGATTTTGGTTTTGGTCAGGTGCATGTGGTTGATTATAAAGTTAGTCGGTGGTTTTGAAGCGATGGGTGAGTGAAGTGAGTTCACCTGAGGTAACGGTAAAACTATAAGCAGTGGCGGCTTCTAGGGTATCTAGAGTATAAAGATGTTCCACTTGTGGTGAGGATTCACCAGTGATGTTGTAAATATTGGTTGGGGTAGTGAGATTAAGGGTGGTAATGGCTGGTTGTTTGGTACGGAAAGTGACAATGACCTGGGTACTGCTGATGGGAGTAATCAGGGGCTTGGTAATAATGTCGCCAGCCTGAATTCTTGTCTCTTGGATGAGACCGACTTGAACTAGCGCAATGGGAGTGACGGCAATAAGCGTAAAAAGAGTTGCTACTGGAACTACGATTGAAGCAATAGCTTTCGTTGGAATACCCCAAATTTCGTGATAATCAACTTTTTGATGTTTGGTTTGAATAAATGCTTTGAGTTGATTGGCGGGAAAGAAGTGACCATGATTGTTGGGACAAACAAAAATCTGAACTTTTTTCTTGGAATAGGTATCGGAGACACTGGCTAAATTTTCGTGACAATACGGGCAGGTAGGCTTGGTCGCAATGGGGGTTTGTTTGGACGGAGTAACGTGCTCGAGGATTTGGGCGACTTTGGGAGAAATGTAGTTGGCGACAAGTGGAGGAAGATAATGTCCGCCGCAGTTTTGACATTCGTGAATGATGACTTTGACGGAATCTACAGTAAAGATTTCTTTCTGTGTAAGTGGATGTTGGCAGGCTGGACAATGCATCTAATCTTAATATTAACAGGATGCTATAATGCTGGTACTTTAAGTTATCAAAATTTCTGATTTATGTTTTCGAATGCGAATCAAGGTGTACGCATCTATGTGGGCAATTTGCCTTACTCAATGCGAACTGAAGAATTGTTTAAAATGTTTGCGGAATACGGAACTATTGCTGATGCGGTAGTGATGATGGAACCCGGTCAACAAGATCGTTCTAAAGGATTTGGTTTTGTGACGATGAATAATCGTGTGGAAGCCGAAAAAGCAATTAAAGAATTGAATGGCAAGGAAATATTGGGAAGAGCATTGGTTTGTAACGAAGCAAAACCTCGTGAACCCCGTTTTCGTTTTTGATAGGGAAATTCTTTGGCCTGATACACTAGAAAGTGATGAAACTACAGTTTTTGGGAGCGGCAGGGATGGTG
>CAZBFU010000012.1:5585-16631 GCA_964491365.1 uncultured Pseudomonadales bacterium | reverse complement strand
CCTGATACACTAGAAAGTGATGAAACTACAGTTTTTGGGAGCGGCAGGGATGGTGACAGGCTCAAGTTATTTGTTGTCTGATGGTAAAGGAGATTTGCTTATAGATTTGGGAATGTTTCAAGGTTCGCAGGAAATGCAGGCACTAAACTCACGACCTTTAGCCTTTGCAGTTGACGCGTTAGCGGGAGTGGTACTGACTCATGCCCATTTGGATCATTGTGGAAGATTGCCTTTGCTAATAAAGGCAGGGTTTTCTGGCCCTATTTACACGACAGAAGCATCGGCACAGCTTCTAGAATTGTCACTTTACGATACGGCAAAGATCAATAAAGAAAGAGAAGGTGAAGTGTTGTTTGGTGAGAAAGAGGTTGAACAGTTAATGAAGCTAGTTAAAATTGCTGACTACCACACTCCTTTTAAAGTAGGTAATTTTACAATTGAGATGTATGAAGCAGGTCATATTTTGGGGTCAACAAGTTTGTTAGTGACAACTGAGAAGGGTAAAAGATTAATTTTTAGTGGAGATTTAGGAAATACCCCGCAAGACTTGATCAAACCAACTGAGTATTTTGATCGTGGTGAAGTGGTGGTGATGGAGTCTACTTACGGAGATCGTATACATAGTGGTGATAATCCAATAGAGGTTTTGGCTCGTGAAGTTCAAGCTGTTGAACAAAGTGGAGGAACTCTGCTGATTCCATCTTTTTCACTGGAACGAACTCAGGAATTGTTGCATCGATTTGATCATCTAAAGCGAGAAAAAAAGATAAAAGAAGAAACTGCATTTTTCTTAGACAGTCCAATGGCACAGAAAGCGACTAATATTTTTAGAGGATTTCCAGAGCTTTATAACAATGAATTAAGTGATCATGTCCGTAGTGATGACCCATTTAGTTTTCCTGGATTGGTGATGGTTGAAAACTATAAAGCTAGTCAAGAGATAGTAAATGAATTACGACCAAAAGTGATTTTAGCTGGAAGTGGAATGATGACTGGTGGAAGAATTTTAAACCACGCCAGAATTCATTTGGGTAATGATAAAAACAGAATCTTGTTTGTGGGTTTTCAAGCAGAAGGAACAATTGGGCGAAGAATAAAAGATGGTGAAAGGAAAATAAGAATTGATGGGGAAGAAGTGGAAATACACGCCACTGTATCTGAAACATCTGCGATTAGTGCCCATGCTGATCAGCCTAGATTGGTGAATTGGTTAAGCAAAATAGAGGGAGTAGAAAAACTATTTTTAACCCATGGCGAAGACTTGTCGAGACTTTCTCTGAAAGAGAAAATTCATCAAGAAATGGGCTTGTCTGAAATTGAGCTACCTAAACTAAACCAGCAAGTTGAGATAGAATAGGAATTCATAAATGGTCGAAGTAATTTTTGATATAGAAACTAAGAGTTTGTTTGGTGATAAAGGGGCAACACAGCCACATCAATTGGGAGTCTCAGTGGTATCGGTTTTGCGTCGTGAAGTGAGTATTAATGGCATTGAAAAGGATCGAGAAATGAAAAGCTTCTGGGATCCTGAGGCTAAAAATATTGACGGAGGGGTGCTTGGATTTGATGAAATGTGGAAATGGTTTGAAGAAGCTGATCGAATTATTGGCTTTAATTCACTGGGGTTTGATGTACCAGCATTGGTACCACTATATAAAACAGGAAATTTAGCCAAAATGCCTCACTTTGATTTGATGGATAAAGTTAAAGGTGTTCTCGGTCATCGTTTAAGTTTGGATGCAATTGCAAAAGAAACCCTCTCTTATACCAAAATTGATAATGGTTTAAATGCGGTGAAATATTGGGCATCACAAGATGCGGAGTCGATGGCAAAACTGCGTAAATATTGTGAGATGGATGTGGTCGTGACAACCGATGTTTATAAGTATGGTTTTACTCACGGAATTCTAAAATATAAGGATAAGTGGAATGAAAGTAAGCAGGTGAAGGTGGACTTCTCTTACCCTAAACCTGTTGAAGAGCAAGAAACCCAGATAGGTTTATTTTGATAGAAAATTTTTGAATTTTTCAAAAGCGAGTCGGCGCATGGAAAATTTATTTTTGTCTTCAGAGTTCATTTGCGCAAATGTTTGGGTGTGGCCACTGGGGATAAAAATGGGATCCCAGCCAAAACCTTGGTCTCCGATGGGCGAAGTAATCGTACCTTCGATGCTACCTTCAAAGTGATGAGTCTCACCTTTTTCATCAATAAAGACAAGAATTGTTTGAGCAGTTGCAGAGTAGTTGGAAAAGCTTTTGAGTAGTTTGAACAGGCCTTCGTTGCCTAAAGCTTTGGAAAAATCAGAGGTATAAGCACCGGGCAGACCATTGAGGGCATGAAAGATAAGACCGGTATCTTCGACAAAAAGAGGAGTGTGGAGTTGTTGATAGTAACCTTTGGCTTTGTAGGTTGCGATTTTTAGCTGATCAAGGGTTTGAATTTCTGGGACATCTAATTTGATACCTTCGACGGGAAGACCTAATATTTGAGATGCTTCTTGGAGCTTATTCTCATTGGTAGTGCCAAATATTAGTTTCTGCATAAGTTATAGTATATAGGTGTCAAGAAGAGGTAGACCTAAATTAGCGACTTTGGTAAAAGATTTTGATAATTTAAGAGCAGGGATTGAAGGAGAACAGAGAATTCTACAAAAATTAGCATCAAGTGAGGCAAATCAAAGTAATTATTTGGCCGACTGGTATAAATTTAGCCAAGAGAGTGAGTCAGTTTATCCCTCACAAGGTTTACTTTTGACTCCTTATGACTATTTGGAAGTAAAAGCTAAATATTTATTACCTTCTAGCGAATTGCTTGATACCTTGCGCATGAGAAGGTATTTGCTGGAACTTTTTAATCACCCGTATCGCATTGCGAACTTAGATAAGATAAATCGAAAAAAATTTGTTGCTCCTAAGGAAGTAAAAGGTGTGGCGATTTCTGAAGCGATAAAAAAAGGTCAAGCATTGGCAATTGGTGACATGGCTGCAAGTGTGGTGGGTGAAAAGAAAGAAAGGATCAGTCGCACGGCTCGTTATGCAAATGGACCATTTGTAAAACTTGGCAGACAAGCAAGATGTGTATTTGTGGGTTCAAGTTCACCTGATGTGTGGAATAGTGCGGCGGCGGTGGCAACCATGGCAGCAAGCCATTGCCTAGCTTTGATTCCAAGAAATGGCTTAACTTCAGCTACAGGTAGACAAGCAGATTTGGCTAGTGAAGTATTTGAATGGTTAGACAAAATGGCGGAGCAAATATTGGAAGGAAGAAGTGACAAAAAAAAGATACTGAAATATTGGAAGGGAAATGTAATGGCAACAATTGAAGCCGATCCCAAAAAAGCGGTTGAGAGAGCAACAATCCTATATGAGCGAGGGGTGAGATCTTTTCGAGTTTATTCACCAGAACCTGGAACTGGTCCCACTAAAACTGTTTTAGCGTTACGTGAGAAGTTTAAAGATTCGATAGAAATATTTGCTGGACAGGTGGTTAGTGTGACCCAAGCTGAGGAACTGGTGGAAGCAGGAGTAGATGGCATATATGTAGGGATAGGTGGTGGTGGCAGGTGTATCACTGGAGTGAGAAGCGGCTCGGTCATTGATTGGCCAGAATTGGTTTGGAAAATGAGAGGAAAGGTGGGTGTACCTATCGTAGTAGAAGGAGGTGCTTCTGATCATGTGGCGGTAACGCTTTTGTTGGGTGCAACGGGTATTGCGACTTCCAGAGTAGTATCTGGTGGAACAATTGAATCACCTGGAGGGGCAATGTATTGCGTGGATAATGACGGAAAGTTATTTAAACCTTATGGTGGTGAGGCAAGTGCTCGAACTAAATACTTAGACGGAAAAATGCTAGCTTTTGGAATTCCAGCCTTCGTGGAAGGGGAAACAACCAAGGCAATGAAGTCGTACGTCAAGTTTGTTTATCCGACCCTTACTTATAATTTGCACCTACTTTTGGAAGACTCGATTTTGGCTTTGGTGTTTAGAGGTGTAGAATCAGTGGAGAAATTGCATTCGCTGAACCCCTCGCCTCTTCGACTACTGACGGCATCGGGAGAATTTCAGCGGGGTACCCACTAATTGACTTGATAAATGGACTAACTTGGACTAAAATAGTCCAAGTTTATTCAATTTATACTATATTACATATGTTTAGTTTAACGAAGAAGGCTGATTACGGGCTCTCGCTTTTGGCTTATTTAAGCGAAGTTGGTCGTGGAAAGCGAGTTTCACTTTCTGATATGGAGAAGCGAGGAATGCCTCGTGCTTTCATGGGCGTGATCGCTAGTAATTTGGTAGAAGCTGGAATAATCAACTCTAAAGAAGGTCGAGGAGGTGGTTATACCCTCAACTATGAGCCAGCAGAGATTGCGATTCGTGAAGCATTGGAAGCGATTGAAGGTGAAGTGGCTCCAGCTTCTTGTGTGATTCATCCCGGCTCATGTCCTGTGGAAAAGAGTTGTAAACAGAAAAATTTTATGGTTAGTTTTGCGGGAAAAATTGAAAAGTTGTTAGATGAACAATCGTTAGCAGACTTGATTAAATAATGTTTGTTGCTGCGTAACGATTTCAAGAACACAAGTGAATTTGCAATAAATAATCATTATGCTAGAAATAAAAAATTTAAAAGTTAAAATTGAGGACAAAGAAATTCTTAAAGGAATTAGTTTGTCGGTGAAGCCTGGTGAAGTGGTAGCAGTCATGGGTCCGAACGGATCTGGAAAATCTACTTTGGCGTTTACGTTGTTGGGACACCCTACTTATGAAATTACGTCTGGCACGATTGAATTAGAGGGTGAAGATATTAACGAAACTCCTCCTGATGAAAGAGCACGTAAAGGAATGTTTTTGGCTGTGCAATATCCGGTATCAATACCTGGAGTAAATGTACGCGAAACACTTTTGGCAGCAACCAGAGCTAGAGGAGTAAAAACTTCGGCGATGGAAATAAAGAAAGAAGTGGAAGCACTAGCTGCTGAACTTAAAATTGGTGAAGATTTACTGAAACGGGGATTGAATGAAGGATTCTCAGGTGGTGAAAAAAAGAAAATGGAAATATTACAGATGAGGGTTCTGAAACCTAAGTATGCGATTTTAGACGAAACAGATTCTGGCTTGGATATAGATGCTTTAAAGATCGTAGCTATGGGAGCAGTGAAAGCGGCAAAAGAAGCCAAAACTGGAGTCTTGGTAATCACACATTATCAGAGGTTGTTGGAGTATCTAAAGCCTGATCGAGTCATTATCCTTAAGAATGGATTAATTGTCGATGAGGGAGGAACTGAATTGGTAGCAGCCTTAGAAAAACAAGGATATAAAGAATACGAATAATGGCAAGATTTGCAAAGATAGTCGATCAGAAAAGTGGTGACATTAAAGATGTAGCTGAAAAATATACCTTAGGCCATCATGATGACGTGGAATATGAATTCCGTTCTGATATGGGTTTGACGGCTAAACTGGTTAATGAAATTTCCCTAATGAAGGGGGAACCAGAATGGATGAAGAAGTATCGGCTTGACGCACTGAAAAGATACGAAGGAATGGAAATACCTAAATGGGGTGGCAATATCGAAGAAATTAATTTTGATCAAATTCACTATTATCTTAAGCCGGCTTTAAATGAAAGAAAATCTTGGGACGATGTACCAGAAGCAATCAAGAAAACTTTTGACAAAATTGGAGTTCCCGAAGCTGAAAAAGAAATGCTATCTGGAGTAAAAGCCCAATTTGATAGTGAAGTAATTTATGGATCTTTACGGGAAAGTTTGGCTAAAAAAGGGGTGGTATTTTTGGGGATGGATGAAGGTTTGAAAAAATATCCTGAGTTGGTAAGGGAATATTTTGGGAAAGTAATTCCAATGGCAGATAATAAACTGGCAGCACTGAATAGTGCGGTGTGGTCTGGTGGATCATTTATCTATGTGCCAAAGAATGTGTCGGTGGAATTACCTTTGCAAGCATATTTTCGAATCAATTCTGAAAATGCAGGACAATTTGAAAGAACTTTAATTATTGCTGATGAGGGTAGTAAGGTTCATTATGTGGAAGGCTGCAGTGCTCCTTCTTATAGTTCTGGATCTCTTCATAGTGCGGTGGTGGAAATCATGGTAAAAAAGGGCGCAAAAGTGCAATATACGACGGTTCAGAATTGGTACAAGAATGTTTACAATTTAGTAACTAAAAGAGCTTATGTGGAGGAAGAAGGAGAGATGCGTTGGATTGATGGAAATTTGGGAAGTAAACTAACGATGAAATATCCATCATGTATTTTGGCTGGTAGAAAAGCGAGAGGTGAAACTCTGTCGATTGCCATGGCAGGATCTGGGCAACATCAAGATGCAGGAGCAAAAATGATTCACTTGGCGCCTGAAACTACCTCACAAATTTTGAGCAAATCGATTAGTAAAAATGGGGGAAGAGCAAGTTATCGAGGAATGGTGAAAATAGCCAAAGGAGCTAAGGGAGCAAAATCTAAAGTGGTTTGTGACGCTTTGATTTTGGATGGGCAAAGTCGATCTGATACTTATCCAACTAATCAGATTTTTGAACAAGACGTAGTATTAGAACACGAAGCGACAGTATCGAAAGTTGGTGAGGAACAATTGTTTTATTTAATGAGTCGAGGATTGCCTGAACATGAAGCGGAAGCAATGATTGTGAATGGATTCTTGGAGCCTATTATGAAACAGATTCCTTTGGAATATGCAGTAGAAATGAATAGATTAGTAGAGTTGGAAATGGAAGGGAGTGTAGGATGATTTACTCATTTCCTGGCCTTGTACAGACAAAATCTGTGCTCGCGCGTACCTTGACGAGCAAGGACATGACTGCGCGCAGATTTTGCCAGTACTGCGGAGGAAATGTAATCTTTTTCTTAATACTTGTGTCAATAATGGTAACGATTCAACTATGAGAACTGAACATTTTGTATTGGATCAGCCGGGGGAGCATAAAGTTTATATTCCTTTTGAAACTGAAGGAGAAGAAGTAGAAGTGGTGGGATTAGTGAGGGCAGTTCAAGCAGGTGAATATAACGTGGATGTGGTGGTTGATCATATTAAAGGTAAATCATTTGGTCGAGTAAGTGTGAAAGCTATTGCTAAGAATGGGGCGAGGGTGAAACTTTCGGGTATGATCAAAATCAGAGAAGGGGCTAATGGAGTGGATGATTTTTTGGAACTGCGATGTTTGATCTTGGATGATAAATCTACAGCGACAGCTGAGCCAAAATTGGAGATAGAAGCAAATGAAGTTAAGGCTTCTCATGCAGCAACTGTTTCAAAAATAGACGAAGAACAATTGTTTTATCTTTCCAGTAGAGGAATACAAAGAGTAGAATCGGAAGAGATGATTGTAAATGGATTCTTGGAAAGTAAATGAGCAGGAAAGAATTGGACTTGTCCAGACAAGAAGTGTTGGAAATAGACTTGGTTACTAATGCAGGAAGTTGGACTGACGAAAGATTGAATGATTTGAAAAGAGAATTGCTTGAACTTGAAGGTGGGGTGAGGACGGGGAATACCGATACTGAATTTGTAGTTGGAGAATGGTCGGTGGTAAAGAATTTAGTTTTAATTTTAGGAGTTGATCGAGGCCTGTGGGATGAATATGGCTACCCACATAGCGTAGGTGAGTTTGACGATGGCGAGTTTGGGAATTTAGTTCAATATAAAGTGGCGACTTTGATAAGAAATGAAATGTTTGATGCGGTTTATGGTGAGTGGATTGAAGTATTGCTATTAATTCGACACGGAATTAGAAAAATAGATTTAGATCAATTAAGGGTATTGTCTAACTTATTAAATTACGAATTGGACGGTGAAAATATGGTGAGTGAACTCTATGACTTGCGCTTAAAAACGATTAGACTAGCTTTAAGAGCTGTTATTAACCAAAGAACACAAAATGGACATTTCTAAAATCAGAGCAGATTTTCCAATTTTAAAAAGAAAAATTGGGACGTATGACCTCGTATATCTGGACTCTGCAGCGACCTCTCAGAAACCCAAACAAGTGATCGACAAAATTGTTGATTATTACGAAAATCACAATGCCAATATACATAGAGGTGTACATACATTATCTGTTGAAGCAACAGAAATGGTAGATGTAGCGAGGAGTAAAGTGGCAAACTTTATCGGAGCAAGTGATGAAGAAGTAGTATTTGTTCGAAATGCGAGTGAGGGCATAAATCTAGTGGCTTACGCTTGGTTACGAAGAGAGCTTAAAAGTGATGAAGTAGTAGTAACTACGATCTTGGAGCATCATTCAAACATGGTGCCATGGCAAGAAATGACCAAGGAGAAAGGTGCTGCTATGCGTTATGTAATGGTAGATGAGCAGGGACGATTAGATATGGATGATTTAGTTAACAAATTAGATGAAAAGGTGAAATTGGTAGCGTTAACGGCAGTATCTAATGTGTTGGGAACGATACTTCCTATTGATAGAATTGTAAAAACTATTCGTAAGAGGGCACCACAAGCCTTGATCTTGCTAGATGCATGTCAATTAGTACCTCATGCAAAGGTAGAAGTTAAGAAAATTGGAGTAGATTTCTTGGCTTTCTCTGGACATAAAATGTTGGGATCAACAGGGGTTGGGGTATTGTGGGTGAAAAGGCAAATTCTAGAAAAGATGGAGCCATTTTTGTATGGTGGTGACATGATTGGTAGTGTAAAAATGTCTGGTTCTACTTGGGCTAATTTGCCTAATAAATTTGAAGCCGGTACGCCTGATATTTGCGGAATTATAGCTTTGGGAGAAGCGGTTGATTATCTTAGTGCAATTGGAATGGATGAGGTCAGAAAACATGAAGAAATGTTGATTGAATACGCACTGGAAAAAATGAGTGAGTTAGAAAGTGACGGCTTGGTAAAGATATATGGACCACGTCAAGCAAAAGAGAGAGCTGGAGTACTTACCTTTAATGTGGGGAATATTCATGCTCATGATGCAGCACAAGTATTGGATAAGTATGGGATTGCGGTGAGATCTGGTCAACATTGTGGAGCACCGATTGTTGAACACTACGGAGTACCGGCGATGGTGAGGGCAAGTTTTTATATTTACACAACCAAAGAAGAGATAGATTTTTTGATCGAGAAAATTATCGAAATCCCAAAAGTTTTTGCGTAATGGATACTAAAAGTCTTAATCAAAAATTTTATGATGTTGCGGCAGATAGTTATAATGAAAAATATAATCGAGATGATAGTGAAAGAAGTTTAGAAACTTATTTAAAATTATTTGATGATTTTGTAGGTAAAAAGAAAAAAATATTGGATATAGGGTGTGCAGGTGGGGTAAATATGCCAGTGATAAGAAGGTTTGACCCCGAATTGGTAGTAGGAGTAGATTTATCACCAAAAATGATTGAACTGGCTAGGAGTAGCTATGGTGAGGATCCTCGATTTATGTTTATTAATAGCGCTATTCAAGACTTGGAGTTAGGTGAGAAATTTGATGTGATATTTGCGATGTTGTCGATGGTACACATACCACCTACAGAAATAGAGATAGTTTTGAAAAAGATAAAAAAATTAATGGGGTCAGGTGCATTTTTTTTGGCGAATTATTTTGAAGGTAATAACGAAGAAATAGAATTAGCCTATCCAGAAATGATTGGTAATAAGAATCTCAGACGTCGATTTAGTTATTATAGTGAGGAGTTTCTACAAGATGTTTATAAAAGAACCGGATTTGAAATTGTTTCTTTGGTAAGATCACCTGGGTCAAGCTTTGAGAGGATAAATATCTTGGCTAAATAAATATGGACTATAAGGAAGAAATTATTGATCACTACAAAAACCCTAGAAACTTTGGTGAACTTGCTGATCCAAAAGTGACAATTGATGAAAATAACTCATCATGTGGAGACATGATTCAAGTATATGGAAGAGTAGAGGACGACAAGATAGTGTTGGTGAAATGGCGTGGTGTGGGTTGTGCAATATCGACCGCAGCAGCGTCGATGCTTTCGGAAAAAGTAATCGGGATGACAAAAAAAGAATTGGAAAATTTTGGTACGGAGGGAGTAATAAAAATGCTGGGAGGTGAAATTAATGCAGGTAGAATAAAATGCGCAACCTTAGCTTATCGAGCGATATTAAAGATATTTGAGATCTAAAATGCCTACTGAAAAAAGAATTGTAAAAGTAATTGAGAAAAAAAATTTAGGAGGAGAGTATTGGCTCTTAGTTTTGGAATCTGAGAAAATTTTTGAGTTTCAAGCTGGACAGTATGTGAGTCTGAAAGTTAGCGATGAAGGAATACGTCGATCATATTCGATAGCGAGTAGACCAGGATTCAAGACAATTGATTTGTTGGTAGATGTGTCCCCGATGGGAATTGGATCTAAGTTTGTTTTGAACGCGAAAGTAGGAGATGAGGTTGAGATATTGGTCCCAATGGGAATATTTTTTGTGAAACCTAACAATTTTAAAAAGCTACTAATAGCAACTGGAAGTGGTATTACTCCGATGAAGGCAATGGCAGAAGAATTGGTTTTGAATGAAAAAACAGCGATAGAAACGAAAATGATTTGGGGGATGAGATACAACAAGGGGTTGTTTTGGTTGGAAGATTTTAAAAATTTAAAAGAATGTTGTGCAGCATTTGATTATGAAGTAGTGATTTCTAAAAGTGATGAAGACTGGCTAGGCAAGAAGGGTCATGTAAATGATGTAATTGAAGAGTGGGTACGAGGTGGCATGAATTTGGCTGAGTATGAGGTATATATATGTGGAAATGCGAAAATGATTGCAGAGACGGCTGCGCTACTTTTTGGCAAAGGGATGCCAAAAGAGCAAATAAACTTTGAGAAGTTTTATTGACCTCACCCCTAACCCTCTCCTTGGTAAGGAGAGGGAGACAGGTACTCTTGCGGGTGAGGTGGTATGGTAATATGGTGGGTATGGCAATAGATAAACCGGTAAAGACAAAGTATCAAGTGAAGGTGATTAACGATAAATGTATTGGGGCGGCATCATGTGTGGCGTTAGCGATGCAGACTTTTAAGCTTAATGAAATGAAGATTGCTGA
>CAZBFU010000012.1:0-5485 GCA_964491365.1 uncultured Pseudomonadales bacterium | reverse complement strand
CATGTGTGGCGTTAGCGATGCAGACTTTTAAGCTTAATGAAATGAAGATTGCTGAGATAATTGATCAAGACGGGAATTTGGACGATGAAAAATTATTAGCGGCACAAAGTTGTCCAACTAGTGCAATTGAAGTAATAGACGTATCAACAGGAACTAAAGTTTGGCCACAATAAAATGGGAAATTTGAAACAAATAGCATTAGTGATGTTAGCAAGTATTGCTGTTGTGGCACTGATGGTGTTTGGGTTATCTGCTGCTTCTAAAGGCGAAACCGGGGCTGCAGTTGTAATTAGTAATGACGAATTAACTGAAGGTGCCAGAATAGAATCACAAAAAGGTGAAAGGAAAGTAACGGTGGTGGAATTTACAGACATGCAATGCCCAGCTTGTAAATCTGTAAAACCCCTAACTGATCAACTAAAAATGATGGACGGGGTAAGAATGGTTTATAGACACTTTCCACTGATTAGTATTCACAAGAATGCCTGGAAAGCTGCAAGAGCGGTGGAAGCTGCTCGTGAACAGGAGAAGGCTCTTGAAATGATGGATAAATTGTTTGACACTCAATCTGATTGGTCTGAATTAACCGCAGTAGACTCTAAATTTGAAGAATATGCAAAGATGATCGGACTGGATGCAAATAAATTTAAGGAAGCATATTTGTCAGATAGATCTGAAAAAGGAGTGGTAACAGATAATACACTGGCTGCAAAACTTAAACTGCAAGGAACTCCCACCTTCTTTGTTAACGGCGAGCAGGTGGCATCTAACTTTGTGATGGGCAAAGTGGAAGAGCTCCTTAAGAATGGAAATTAATCTCTGGGCATTAGGAGGGGCTGCTTTGGCAAATGGTCTTAATCCCTGTGGAATAGGATTGATGGTGACATTTTTGGGATATTTGTTGGCATTTCATGGTGCTGATAAGGATAGAAGTAAACTCCTTAAAACTGGTGGAGCATATTTAATGGCAGTATTTTTAAGTTACTTGTTGGTTGGATTGTTTTTCTATTCGATAGCATATGAATTACAGCGCTGGTGGTTTGCTGGAGTCTTTAAAAACATCATGGGAATCTTAATGATGGTAGTGGGTGCCTTACAAATTAAAGATTCTATTTGTCCTGATTCGCCAATTCACCTCCGAATGCCAAATTGGGCAGGCATTAAGTTGACTAAATTAATGGCAAATGCTTCTATGGTCGGGGCATTGATTGTAGGGTTGGCAACAACCGCCTTTTCTACTCCATGCATGATGCCACTTTACGTAGGAACAGCAACTGTCTTGGCTAAATCTGGAATGCCAATGTTTCAAATTTTGAGTTACTTTTTGTTTTACAACATTGTGTTTATCGCTCCATTGATACTGGTACTGCTACTAATGTATTTTGGAAAAGGAGCAGTAGCAATGAAAGAATGGGAACATACTTGGGGTAGTAAACTACGATTTGGTTTAGGAGTCGTGTTAATTTTGGTAGGGTTTTGGGTGATGAGGTAAACTTAATTTAAGAAATGAGAAAGGGGGTGAAGATAGTTTGATGGACTTTGCAGATAGAAACAAACCGATGTTTGCTAAATTTATGCAGTTACTGTCTTATCTTTGTGTGATGTTTGCTGCAGTAGGGTTTTTAGGTGCGGATGTGTTTTTGGCGAGTACACAATGGATTCTGGTTGGTATAATGCTGACTGCCTGGGCGACTTTTATATTGGTAGAAGCGCACTTGCGTCACAAATAAATGACAGACAAAGAAAAATTAGTACGTGAAGCTCTGAGAGGAGTAATTGATCCTGAACTCCATATCAATATTGTGGATTTGGGATTGATCTATGATGTGAGAGAAGAAGGTGGGGAAGTAGAAGTAGAAATGACTTTGACGACACCAGGGTGCCCGTTGGCACCAGTGATAGATAAATTGGTTAGAGAAGCGGTCATGAAAGTGGAAGGCATTAGAGAAGTAAGTTTGGAGTTGATTTGGGATCCACCTTGGACACAAGAGATGATGTCTGAAGAGGCAAAGGTGGAACTGGGGATAGACTAGATTAGGGGACAAGGGAGCTTGGGAGCAAGGGACAAGGGGTTAGGATTTGTAGGATTTGGCTTGGAGAGAGTAGAGACGGTGATAGGCGCCTTTGGATTTCATCAACTGATCGTGAGAGCCAATTTGGGCAACCACGCCATTTTCAAGGACAAGGATCTGATCTGCGCGCTTGACGGTAGAAAAACGGTGTGACACTAAGATGACACATTTGTCTGCGGCGACTTTGAGGAGACGATCGAAGATAATTTCTTCGGTTTCTGGATCGACGTTACTAGTTGGCTCGTCGAGGATGATGATAGGGCTCTTACGATAAAGTGCTCTGGCGAGGGCAATACGTTGCCATTGGCCTTTACTAGGCTCTAGACCACCTTTGAATTCTTTATCTAAAGGAGTTTGGTAGCGCTTGGGAAGACTCGCAAGAAAATGATCGATGTCAGCAAGTTTGGCGGCTTTTCTAACCTTGGAAAGAAGTGCTTTACGTTTGACATCGCCATAACTAATATTGACGAGAGCGGAGAAAGGATACTGGGCAAAATCTTGGAATAGAGCCGCAATGGCATGACGATAACTTTTTAGAGAATATGTAGTAATGTCTTTGCCATTGAGAAGAATCTGACCTTTGTCTGGCTCGTAGAAGCGACAGATAAGTTTGATAATGGTTGATTTGCCTGCTCCATTGACACCAACAATGGCGAGATTGTCATCGTGATTGATAGAAAAACTTACGCCTTTGAGAATGTAGTTGTCTGAATTTGGATATTTAAACCAGACATCTTTGAATTCGAATCCTTGAGTAAGAGTAGGTAAGGTGACTCCTTTTACCCGATTTTCTTCAGGTAAAGCCATGAAATCGTTGTAATCTTTGATGAAAAGATGGTGTTGAAAGAGACTTGTAGCATTTCTGATTAACCATGAGAAATTTCCTGAAAATGCACCGAATGAGTTGGCAATTGCTTGAGCATTACCAAGTACTAATTGTTTATTTAAAGCTAAATAGTAAACCCAAATGCGAACTCCTAAACTAAATATTTCGCGAGGAATGTAAACAATTTGACGTTTTTTGTTGAACGTATTTTCTAGAGCTAGACTCTTGTCAAAAATATCATAGACCAATTGTGATCTTTCCTTGAGCATCTTGTTGGTATGATTTAGTATCTTATTTTCGTAGATATATCTACCTTTAGAAATTAAATTTTCAAAAGCGCCATAAACACGCCAAAGAGATGATGTGGAGGTCTTTAGTTCGTGAATTGCTTTGGAATGTTGTATTCCAACTAAAATGTGAGGGATGCTGATTAATGCTGCAGGAATCAATATCAGAGGCTGAAAACCGATGATATAAATAGAAGAACTAACTAAGTTGAAGATGATACTAGGAAACTCGGTCATACCATAAATAATGCCCCAGGTACTACTACCTGAATTGTCATCTACTTTTTGATAGGTATTCCTGATGTTGGGGTTTTCTGAATTTGTTACGGTCAAGTTATTTAACTTAACAAGTATATTAATGCTTATTAATTCATTAACTCGTCGAGATAGGTTTTGCTGGTAAGTAAATAGAATATTATTGAGAAAAAGATCTAAATAGTCTAAGAGAAAATTAACAGATAAATAGAAAATCAACATTTTGATAAAGGTCGTCGGATTGTTTGAAGCAGTGGCATTTATGATAGTGTTGATAATTTGAGCGGTAATGTAGAAGTATGGAAGTTTGATCAATCCTTGAATTGAGGAAGCGGTAAGTATGAGGATTGTGTGAGACTTAGAAGCTTGCCAGGCAAGTTTTACTGATGAGAAGTAGGTGAAGAAGAAATTTCTAATTTTGGGCAGCACATAATTAGTATAGTCCAATAATAAGGCTATTTATCAACCTATATTGTTGATCTTTAATATGCTATGGGTTAAAATATCAAAGTCAAATCTGTCTAGCAATTCGGCTAGGCAAAATGACGGCACATAAGATCCTGAGGAGAAAAAACTAATGGACATAGCGAGTTTGAAATACGGTCAGGTGATGAGCCTGGAACGGGGTGGGTTGGAGCGGCGGGTGACTGCGGCTTTGACTCTGACCCCGATGGCGCAGCAAAATGGTTCGTCGAACTGGGTGGTCGACCCGCGCAAAGCGGGGCAGATTGGGTCGTTGGTGGTCTTCAACAACGGTGCCAAGTACCTGCGGATCGCCGCCGGAGATGACCCCAGCGTGCCGACGATCGACATCGAGATTCTCGAGCAATTCGACCCTGAGACCGCGGCCCGCCTGCTGCCGGTGGTCAAAGGGTTGGCGGAGACATACGTCAAGGTGCTCAAGCAGCAGCAGCCGGCGCGTGGCGCGTGGGGTGGCGAGCTGGTCGAATACCTCGACTTCGCCATCATGCGTATCAGCGGCCAGGGTGAGAATTTGATCCTGACCGCGGGCGAAAAGTCGCCGGCCAAGGCCGATGAAGCCAACTTCCTGGCTGCGATCGGCCACAAGCTGGCCAATCTGTTCCAACAGGCGACCGAGGTGGTGGCGTCACCGCCGGTGATGGTGAGCGGCCACTGCCGCACCCACCTTTTGCGGCTGGTCAAGGGCGACAAGTGGGTCATCGTACTCGAGCCGTACAACGGTAAGGGCACGATTGAGGCTATGAACTTGCCGACCACGGTGCTGGCAGGCCCGGTGATCGCCGACTTCGAAAAGGCGCTCTGGAAGTAGCGCCTTTCTCTCAGGAGAAGTTCTCGCCGCCCGTCTCAGGCGGCGAGAACAACTCTATAATTGGAGTAAAGTTAGCTACTGCTTTTTGAAGTTTGTGATAACAAACTTTGACAAGGAGGAGCGAGCTTCTCTGTTTGTCTGTCCTGTCGATAAGCGATAGGACAAGGACGAACTGGCAGTTTGAAAAACCAAGGAGTAATTATGTCTCGGATGAACCGTGTTTGGATGCCACTTTTCGTGGCGATAGCTCTCGTCATCGCGGCAATCTCGTGTGACGACAGTGGTGGCGGCGGCAACTACAACCAGCCGTCGTACAACCAGCCGTCGTACTCGGCGCCGAATTCGTCGTCTGACGACGATTCGTCGACCACCAGCGACTACAGCTGGTGGATGCACAACGAGGATGATGGGTCGTCGTATACGGCGCCGGACTACAGCGACAGCTGGAGCGATTCCGGCGGAAGCGACGATTACTATGAACCCGATGGTGGGTCAGACAGCTGGAGTGACTCCGGAGGCTGGGATTCCAGCGACGACTACGGCGACAGCTGGAGCGATTCCGGAGGCTGGGACGATGGTGGCGGATCGGACTACAGCGATTCCGGCGGCTGTTGCGACTAGCTCTTTGGCTGGCCGGGGGAAACCCCGGCCTGTCACCAGAAATCTTTTAGGTTTAAGAGGTTTGTGGAGACAGGTAGGGTAAAATACAAATAATGAAAATCTATCTTGGAGCAGATCATGGCGGTTTTGCGAT
>CAZBFU010000011.1:0-22933 GCA_964491365.1 uncultured Pseudomonadales bacterium | reverse complement strand
TTCCAGCGTTACTACAATCTTGTCCTTTTGTTCCATTACATGTGCCACAACCATTAGGGTCTGGATAAGAGCTTCCCTGACAAACATTCCCAGCATTGCTACAGTTTTGTGCTTTCGTACCAGAACACCAATTACCACAGCCATTGTAATAACCACTATCCGTACAATAACTTGATCGATTTGTACAATTATTGTTACAACATGTGTTACTAGTTCTAGTCGTTCCACCAGGACAGGAATTGGCAGCACAAGTTGATGCATTACAACCTACATCCGTACCCCACGGAAATTGCGTACATTCTCCACCATCACAAGTGCCAGAACAATCTTGACCATTAACACAGGCGTCGTACCATTGGCAATTTGTACATGAATAAGTTGAACCTGCACATCTTGAATCCCCTCCACAAGCCGCATAAACTTCTTTTGTAGCAATAATAGAACCTAAAAAATTTAGTAAACCGACAATCAAAATAAGTTTAAATTTCATCATTTACTCAAAAAAACAAATGATTTTCCAGACCAATCTTTAATATTTTTCTTAACTCTACTCTTTGCAATTTCAAGGTCTGCAGCTTTGTTTATATATGAATCTACAATATTAAAAACTCCCAGTGACAATTTGTCATTTAATGCTTTGTCAACCATCATAGATTCAGGCACATGAATATTAAGTCTAATACCCCCTCCATCATATTCCTCAACTGTTACCGTCGCATCTCCCACCAAAATTTCTTCCTGTGTTTCTGATACCAGTACTAGTTCTTTTAAGTTATCTTCTACAACTTTAGGTAAACCTAATAATCTACCACAACTTATCTTATAACCTTGAACCTGAGAATAACACTTAATTTTTACCGGCCTCAATGCCATAA
Organism: uncultured Pseudomonadales bacterium; assembly: GCA_964491365.1. Lineage (GTDB taxonomy): Bacteria > Patescibacteriota > Microgenomatia > UBA1400 > MFAQ01 > CAZBFU01. The sequence continues at coordinate 22,058 of CAZBFU010000011.1, read as the reverse complement.
CCGATATCACTATCACTCCGACCACAACACTCATCCAGATAAAACGAAACTTCCCACTAAAAAACTTGCTCACAAAATCATCATAATACAAATCAGCTCCAAACTTCTACTAATTTGGATCAATAGCGACTACGTCAAACATTGGGTCTAACCGGCTTGCAAATCCATAACCATCACCATAACCATTCCAAATTCCTGAAGTACCCGAGCCTGCTTCTAAAGGTTGTCTGCCAAAAAGTAGTCCTTCAAACCAATATATTGTTCTTAACACATACCCAGTCGTATATCTAACTCTTTTTTGCTCTGTATAACTTCCCATCTTAGGTGATCCTGAATCATAATATGTCGCGTGTATTTCGCCACTATCGTCGACAGTCAATCCAAAACCAACCAACGTATCATAAGAATCTACATACGCCGTACTATAAAAATCCTCTTCAACGTCTTTGACAGATACTTCTTGCCTCAAATCAAAATAAATTGGTCGACTCAAATCTAGTTCCACATTTTTTACAGAATCCACAAATCCACTGCCAGCGACTGATAATGGCATGACTACTTGTACCTTACCCCATTCACCTTCCCAAGGTTTGGTGGGATCCAATCTTTGAAGCCATTCTAAATTCTGAAATCTAGGTGATCTTGTCAGCAATTCATATAAATGTTTGTAATAAATCTGATCTGCTCCATCATAAAGTTTAATCTCGGTTCCCCTGTACAAAGTCGAATCAACTCTCAAATGCATCAATCCATCTCCCATAAAACCTTCTGCATCAACAGTGACTTTTTTAGCTTCAGGTGTAGCTGTTTCAGTTTTTACTGGTGTAGGGGTTGGCCATGCCGTTTCGGTGGGATCAACTTGTTCAATAGGGGTTGTTGTCGCTGGTCTCTCGGTACTAGTAGGAGTGATGGTTGGCATAGGGGTACTTGTTCTAGGAGAACCCGCCGTATCAGTTAATCTAGGGGCACCAAAAGCAGACCCTCCTGTACAAGCAGCTCCAGCTAATCCACCTACTACAATCATTGCCAAACCAGGCGATAATTTGGCCATTCTTCTTGAAGGAAACGTGTCAGCAATCAAATCTGCAACACCGTTAATCAACTTATCTCCAAGATTTAAAATTTCATTTACCCCTTGAGTCATCGACAACACCGACTCCAAAGTCCTAATTTCTGCAGTCACTTCTAATGGAATATCATCATTACCCTCTTCAATCGCTCGTAATTCAACGAGACGTTTTAACATCATCTGCTGTTTTTCATTTAAGTTAGGCATGTTAGCTGCCAACTTTTTTCCCACTTCTTTTACTGTCGTACCTATCTTTCTAGAAACAAAAGTACCTATAGAATCTATTCCTTTTCCAGCTTCAAGCGCAACCCGCTTGATGTCTCTTACTCCTTGTTCGAACAACATCTTTCCTTCAAGTTCCACCATTTTCGCACCCTCTTCTAACTCTAATTCTTCGCCACGTTCGTACTTACTTCGTAACAAAGCAAATTGTCTTTCGGCAGGACTAAGTGCGCTTCTCAACTGTTCACTCATACCCAAATCTTATTCTTAAAAACCGACGATGTCAATAGTTATAGGCTTATAATTTCTCTACTTGACGTTTTCCTTTTCGCTTTTCTTTCCTACCTAGCCTCAATATATACACATCTCTTACACACATATCTATAGGTTATTTATTCAATGATATAGGATATAATATACGTTTATGGCCGTGCCAAAAACTGACTTTGCTTTTACTAACCATTTAGATCTGACAGACGAACAGGTTTATATCACCAAAGAAACTTATCAACTTCATGCCAAAGATTACGTCCTCCGTTTCGAAAGAAACCTTGAAATCTCTGAGGCTGTCATTCCTCGCATTCTTGACCCATTTCTCAATCTAACTAGATTAGCTGGATTCAACAGCTCTCCTGTTCTTATCGCGGGTTGTGGTTCAGGCAGAGATGCTCATCATTGTTATAAGTCCGGCTTTAAAACCATAGGCATCGATACATCTGCAGCCTTACTTAAAATAGGCAGAGAACTAAAAGTAAAAGCGAAACTAAAATTCATGGACATCAACAATCTAAACTTTAAACAAAACACCTTCGGAGGCATTTATTGCGATTCAGCGCTATCTCACGTTAAAAAAAGTCAAATTCCAAATATTCTCAATTCTTTTCATCTAGTAATTAAAAAAGGTGGCATTCTCCTTATTGGCTTACGTCAAGGGGATGGCCATGTTTACTACACTCAAGATGATCTTGGAGCAAGACGATACTATAATACTCACAATCTAGAAGTTGCAACTAATCTCGTGGAATCATGCGGTTTTCAACTAGTCAGCTACTTAGTCTCACCTCACTCCATTAAAAATCGCCCTAAATGGCTATACCTTTATTTAAAGTCGATATAATATACAGCAAAGATGAACATATACTTTACCGGAGCCATTTATTTTTCTGATCTATATGGTCAGTTTTATCAAAGGATTGTCAAGACTTTAGTTGAAGCTGAGTACAACGTTACCCACGATCATATTACTGGCAAGACCATGAAAGATATTGGTGATCACTCAGGCGAAAAAAACGAAGATTACTACAAAAAAACCCAACGAAAAATAAGTAAGGCTGATATCGTAGTTGCCGAAACCTCATTTCCCTCAACTTTAAATATAGGTCATGAAGTCTCGCTTGCTCTTGAAAAAGGTAAACCTGTTATCGCCTTATATCTGAAAGACAAAAGTTCTCACTTTTTCAAAGGTATTAATTCTGAAAAGTTTCAATATCTAGAATACACTCCAGACAATTTAGAAAAAGTTGTAAAAGACGCCATTCAAAGAGCAGTCGAATCTAGCGACACTCGCTTTAACTTTTATATTTCACCAGAAATTGGACGTTATCTTGATTGGATCAGTCTTCACAAAAAGACTCCTCGGGCAGTTTTCTTAAGATCTCTACTCGAGAAAGCCATGCGTTCCGACAAAGACTTCGAAGGCTAACTTATCGCCGAAGTAATCAGTATCTCAGCGAGAGTCAACATACCCTCACTTCTTTTAAGTACTTGAGTGTCTGAAATTTGTTTTTTAAGCTTTTGGTATTTATCATCTCCAAGCATACCAACCTTTTTCATAACCGGTTTTCTAAAAACCTTCAACATACTTTCTTCACCTCGCACTTCCCAAACAGACATTCGCTTCAAATCCATCGCCAAATTCAGTAAATCTCGATTACTCATACCCACCTCCGAAAGCCCTGTTAATAATTTCGACCATTCTATTTCGAACATTTATATCTAACACCTCCTGACTTCTGGAGTATTTCGGACGCATATTTATTAGTGCAGTAAACGTTATTTTCTTATCAACAATATTAATTCCACCACCCCACAGATCATCTTGCAAACTTCCAGTCTCCAACATGACTTTTTCTGCATCTGCATGCCATTCACCACCAGCTGCAATCCTTCCTGTATTTACGTCAATTACAACTTTTATGAAAGTACTATATTCTTCGCTGGCAATAGACACATCACCTACTTCAAATATGTTATCTGTAATGACAATCATAAAGACTATTCTACTTATTTTATTCCAACTTTACTTCACCCAAAGAGAACCTTAGTGGCTCCGGTGCATTAATGATCAAATCAGCTCTAGACACAAATTCTTCAGCAGGCGTAGTGTTATTTAACACTCCCCTATCTCGATTAAATGAAAATCCATCCAATGCCACAAACGATCCTTCACCAATAAACTGATTTGAGTTATCAGCTGCGATCGAGATAGTATCAGCCAAAAACCATCCTTGAGCATGGGTCACATTACTTGCAAAATTAATTGTGCCACTTGCGATAATTCCCAAGAAACTTGGGTTTCCTGCCACCTTTGGCACACTTAAGTTTTCCGTTATTGTTACCGAACCATCAACCAAGATCAACAGCTTCTGTCCAGGCAAAACTGAAGCTTTGTAGTTATTCACATTTCCAGAAACTCTCAATATTTGGTAGTCGAAAGCACCTTCGTTGTATCCTGCAAAATTATTAAATCCTAGCGCCGGAGCACCAACCGTAGTCTTATCGTAATTAGAAAGTTTGTTCAAGAAATACTCAAAATCTTGTCTGTCACCTCGATACCTAGTCCCACTAGTCATCAACATACTTGAGTTAATCGCGACGTTAGGACTTGTTCCTACATTGATACTCCCCAAATCAACCATCGGCATACCTATATTTCCATTAGTATCAGACAGAAACATGTACTTTTCAGCAGCAGGCATGGTCTTTGGTATCAAACTTGTCATGCCATTTTTAGCATAAGAAATTCCCCCAATTGCTCGCCACCAACCTCCATAAATTTTTACAAAACCAAAACTTGCAATTTTAGTAGTCTCACTAACCCCAATCGAAATCGCATTGTAATTTGTAAAACAATTAAATTCGGGCGAAGTATCCATATAACCAGCAATACCAAAAGATAGAGAATGTAACTGTTTACTATTAAGATCATTAAATCGATAAAAACCATTAGCGTCAGTCGTATCTGCTAATCCTTGGGGCGCTTCGAGCACTACTGCATTACCGATTCCCGTGTTCGCTGGTGTGGCAGGACAGCTAGTTAAGTCAGAAGAATCAAAAACATATCCCTCCAAAGTTGCAGCTGAGTTAAAAGTAGGTGGTAGTCCACTTACAGAGGTTGTTACGTATGCAGTCGTTGCCCCGCAAGAGCTCCTAGCCCGTACTGACCAATAGTGAGTCCCTACCTCAGTTGGTGTAAAAGCATAACTAGTAGAAGTAATACCTGTTGCACTTCCATGGGTACAATTTCCATTCGTAACATTTGCCAAAGTTTTACTTATACACACATCGTAAGTGCCCACATAATTTGCACTTACACAGGTTGGATTCCAATTAGGACTATTCCAATTCAACACCACTGGACTATCTACCAATGCGTCACCTACTGGACCCACCAAGGTTAAGCCCGTTGGCGCATTACACTTAATACCGGAACATGAACCACAGCCATTACTTGCGCCAAAACTTTCTCCTGCACAGACATTCGCGTTATCAGGAGAGCAGTTAGGGTCTTTGGTTCCTGTACATGTACCGCAATTATTTGGATCGGTATAAGATACTCCCCGGCAAATATTGGACTCGTTCGAACAATCAGTAACTACCGTTCCCTGACACCAACTTCCGCAACTATTGTTATATCCACTGTAATCACAAAAATTTCCGGCATTACTACAATTATTATCAGTATTTGGGCAAATATGAGGAGATCCACATCCATCTAATACTTGTTGACCACACAATGGTGATGTACAGGAATAAGAGTTATTGCAGCAAGTATTAACTACTCTTGTAGTTGAACCAGGACAAGAATTCGCAGAACAAGTACCACTACATCCTACCCAAATGCACCAAGGCAGGTCGGTACATTCACCTCCTGGACAATCAGATGCACTACTACAATCATTTCCATTTGTACATTCATCATTAGATTGACAATTTGTACACGAATATACTGATCCACAACATTCGGAATTGCCTTGACAAGCAGCGCTTACATACTTTGTATTAAAAAATATTAGAACTGAAAGTTCCAAAACAATTAATATAATCCATTTCATCAACTTCATCTTAATACATTTATAATGAATCAATGGCCTCACTCATTCGCATCTTACTCTTAGGCGGACTTGTCTTTGCAGGTTTTCAGGTTTATCCCAAATTCGCCCCAGAAATTTCCAAAATCAAAGAAAACCCTCAAGTCCTTGGTAAAACAGTTTCTGGTCCAGTTTTAGGTACTATCAATTCAGTCCTTCCCGACTACTTACAAATCAAAACCAACACTGCCCCCGTGATTGACAATAAAGCCTTGCAAAACACTTCCAACGAAATCTTTACAGGCATCAAGGATAAAGCTACAAACCTTGCTAATGATCAAGTAGATGCCCTCAAAAAAGAAGCAGGCAAACAATTCTGCGCAGTACTACTAGAACGGGTTAAGCAAGAATGTGGTCTTACCCAAACACCTTAACCTCTCCTATTCCCAGCATAGTTACTTCCTCACGAATCCTTTCTTTACATTTAGCATCACAATTCTCTATTAACATTCTAATTCTTGGCACCTCTCCTGGACCTGTTTTGGCAATTTGACGTAATACGTTCACTCCGTAGTCTGCGACAATTCGATTGACTAAACTCAAAACACCTGGCTGATCGCTAATTTTGTCTACTACCAAAGTAACCAAACCTTTCAAACCATAATCGGTTATGACTTCCTCAGTCACTTTCGCCACTTCTACTGCCCTAGCTTCCCCATGCATTCCAATTTCGCGATACAATCCAGCCAAATCAGGACGATTCAATTTGGCCAACACTTTAAGTCTCATTGGAATACCCAAATCTTCTATCCGTAAGAGTCCAAATCTTGCCATGATATTTTCTAATAATTGTGTTCCAACAGTCATCAGCCGACCCTCTTCGTTGTTTCTCTTTCGTGCTAGTATTTTATTTCTAGTTTCTCTGTTAGCTATTTGTAATAACTCCGTATCGTCACCTGGTCTTACACAATCTATATTCTCAAACTTTATCCAATCACCACTTTTTAATACATAATCATGATCTACTAATTGATCGTTGACCGTTGTTGCTCCTACTAAAAAAGGGTCACTTGCCACACGATAAACAAAATCAATCATTCTAGATCCTGCAGCAAAAACATGCATCACTCCATCTTTGTCCAAGACCATTGTTGGCACACTTACTTCCTCTCGACGACCTTCACGATTAAATCTTTCCATTTCTTTATTGGCAATTGCAACTTCTATCGGTAAATTACTTCTCGAATCGGAGACGACCAAATGAAATGCTCTATAACCGTTTCCCGATGTTTGACTTATATAGTCCTTAGTTTTTGCAAAATCCACTTGCCCTCCAAATCCCCCCATCAGGACTCCTACCACTTGCATTATCTCTGCTTCATCGCCTTCTTCTAAAACCACCCTTATGCTCACCAAATCAGTAAGATCAGCCACTCTCATCGCCCTACCTTCTAAAGCTAAGATTCTCTGTCTTTTTTCATACACTTGATAGTAGCCACTCACCTCACATTCTACGTTTGCTTTTATACCTTTAAGCTTTAAATATGATTCTATTGAATCTATCCAAACATTCAAAAACTCAATATTCATTCTAGGATCAGCATCTACTTCTTTCTTAGTAGCTGCTGCTCTATTTGGAAATGCATATCCAAAAGCTTCATCTGCTAAATTCCCAGCCAAATGCCACAATCCCATTTCCCGAGCTGCAATCACATAAATCCTCAAAGTTTCTCTTGCCTTCTTTACTCTCTTTTCAGCTGGCATTACTGCCAAACTTTTAATATTATGCAATCGGTCTGCAAGCTTTATTTTCAACACCCTGATATCTTTCGAGACATGAATGAGAATCCTTTGAAGATCTTTTATATCCCTTAAGTCTTTAGGTATCCCCACCAGCTCTAAATTCGTAACTGCATCAACAAGCTTTGCAACATCATTTCCAAACTCTTTCTGTATTTGCTCAATCGAAATTTCAGTATCTTCAACCACATCATGAAGTAGACCAGCCATGAGTGTCGCCCCAGTTTCTCCCAACTCATCTTTTAAGATTCTACCCACTTCTTCCACATGATCAAAATAATCAGCTCCATCTACTCTTTTTTGGCCTTTGTGTGCTTCTTGTGCGAATAGATATGCCTTTCTTTCGTCAAAACTCAAACCTTCATAGAAATCTTCCTTCTTTTCAAAAACAGCCAAGTCCGGTCGAAGTCGCTCAAGTCTTCCCATCTTGGCAATTTATTGTACCCTATAGGGTCTTTTCTTGCACCTCTTTTACACACATTAAACCAAACTCTGTAACAGACTTTGTACCTAGATCTTTTTGACCACGTGCTCTAACACTTACAGTGTTAGCTTCTTTTTCTTTTTCACCCATGATCAACATATATGGCACTTTCTCTTTTTCGGCATTTCTAATCTTTTTGCCCAGAGATTCTGCTTCTTCATCTAGTTCTACTCTCAAGCCCAGTTTAAACAACTCGTCTTTAACATCTCGAGCATAATCCATTACTTTCTCAGAAATAGGAATGACTTTCACTTGGATAGGAGATAACCAAAGTGGTAAAGCACCTTCAAAATGTTCAATTAAGAATGCACTAATTCGCTCAATTGCTCCAATACTAGATCGATGAATTACCGTCGCAAGTTTTTCTTTTCCATCTTTATCAATAAAGTTTAAGCCAAATCTACCAGGCATTACAAAATCGTATTGAACTGTGAAGGCGGTTTCTTCTACTCCATTACTTTTCTTCATTTGAATATCGATTTTTGGTCCATAAAAAGCAGCTTCATCAGCCGCCTCAAAATAGTTTGCATTTCTCTCATCAAGTACTTCTCTTAGAATACTTTCAGATTTATCCCACCCAGCTGGATCATTAACATATTTTGTGGTGTTGTTTCTGTCTCCCAATGACAAACGATAACGATAATTCTCGCCAGTCTTTAAACCAAAAACTCCAGCTACATACTCAATCAGGTCAAGTGCTCCTCCTATTTCTTTTCTAGCCTGATCTCCATCAGCACAAATTATGTGCGAATCAGCTAGACAAAAAGAACGAACTCGTGTCAGTCCTGTCAAAACTCCCGATAGTTCGTAACGATAAAGTTTTGCCAATTCAGCAATTCTCATTGGTAGCTCTTTGTAACTTCTTGGTTTCGATAAATAAAGTTCAAAATGGTGAGGACAAGTCATCGGGCGAAGCATAAACTCCTCTTCATCAATTTGAATCGGTGCATACATCGTCTCTTTATAGTATGGATAATGACCAGATTTTTTGTACAAATCTATTTTGGCGATATCAGGCGTATAGACATGGCTATAACCCCATTTTATTTCCGTATCGACGATGAATCTCTCCAACTCTCTTCTAAATGCAGCACCTTTTGCGGTCCAAAGAGGCAGACCTTTTCCAACAGTCTCAGAAAAAGTAAATAAATCTAATTCTTTACCAATGACACGATGATCCTTTGGATCTATCGTTTCTTCATGATTTTGCATCTGTTGATCAGCCATATGTATATTGTAACTCGACGTAGCCTTGAATACACATAAAGTAAAAAGATTACACAGCTTTGATTTGCCTGGCTTCCCGATAGGGAAAAATCAAAGCGAGTAACAGGCCAGCTCTGGCGCAGGCCAGAGAATGTGCCGTTTTTTACGTATGTGTATCAAGGTTACGAAGCAGATTCTCTAGGCTTCAAAGTAGGAAACAATATATTCTCTCTAATCGACCACACATTAGTAAAGAACATCGTCAACCTCTCCATCCCAATTCCAATTCCACCGACCGGCGGCATTCCATATTCCATCGCTTCCAAATAATCCTCATCTACCTGTTGAGCCTCATCGGTCTTTTTACGAACTGCCTTTACATCACTTTCAAAACGCGCTCTCTGTTCAAGAGGGTCAGTCAACTCCGACCAACCATCACATATTTCTTTTCCACCTATATACCCTTCAAATCGTTCTACCATACCAGGTTTACTTCGGTGTGGTTTAGACAAAGGAGAAACTTCCACTGGATAATCAATTACCCAAGTTGGCTCAATTAGTGTCTTACTAATAAGTTCGTCAAAAATTGTAAAGATTAATTGTCCCTTAGTTTCACCTCCCACCAATTCCACTTTATTTTTATTAGCAAAATCGATTAGTTCATCTTTTTCCATCTCTTCGACTACTATATTTAGTCGTTCCTCAATTAGTTTCGTCATTTCAACCATCCTCCAAGGCTTGCCAATTTCTACTTCTACTTCTCCAACTTTAATCAAAGTACTGCCGATAATTTTGTCAGCTAAGTGTTTAAATAGTCCTTCTGTTACTGACATCACTCGTTTGTAGTCGGCATATGCTTCATACCACTCAATCATCGAAAACTCAGGTGAATGTGTTAAATCTACTCCTTCATTTCTAAAGTCACGACCAATCTCATAAACCTTTTCATACCCACCTACGATTAATCTCTTTAAGTAAAGTTCAAACGCAATACGTAGATAAAAATCTACCCCCAAAGCATTCATGTGTGACTTAAAAGGTTTTGCGTTTGCGCCACCATACTGTGGATGAAAAACTGGTGTTTCCACTTCCATAAAACCCAAAGAATCCAAGTAGTTCCTTGTTTCCTTGAATACTCTTGATTTAGTATCAAATCTTTTCCTTACCTGCGGATTTATCAACAAATCTAAGTATCTTTTCCTAAATCTTTCTTCAGTATCAGAAAGTCCAGACCAACTCGAAGGCATAGGACGTAGTGATTTTCCAAGCATTCTCAATTTAACTGCAGCAATAGAAATCTGCCCAGTTTTTGTCTTCACCACTCTCCCTTCACACTCTACCAAATCACCACTATCAAACAAGTTCAAATCACCAAAGCCAATATTAGAGTTGTCAGTATTGGTTTCCACCAGATCACCATCGCGGATAAAAAGTTGCACACTTCCAGTTTGATCAACCAAATCAGCAAACACTAACTTGCCATGTTCACGGATAGAATTCATTCTCCCAGCCACTACTACCTGGGTGTTTTCAAAATCTTTAAAGTCAGCAACCACATCACCGATATTAGTATTTTTCTTACTACTCGCAGGAAATGGATTAATCCCTTTTTCCTTAAGTTGTGCCAATTTTTGCAAACGCACTTGTCTAATTTCTTCAAGTCTACTTTCCGCCATATTATTTACTCACTAACTTAATATATCTTCTTTTTCCTAATCTAATCATAATATCGCCTGTAATTTCTATAGAATTGCCTACAAATACTTCATTGTTTAGATAAATTCCACCTTGATCCTTCAATCTTCTACCTTCTGATTTACTTTTTATCAATTTGTGTTCTAAAAATAATTCCAAAAGACCATCAAAATTAATACTTCTAAGATCAGTTTCTACTATCAAAACATCATCGGTTGCCGTCTTATTTTGCACAGTTGATACAAAATATTCTTCCGCACTTTCAACAAAATCTTCTCCATTAAGTTCTGAAACTATTCTTCTCGCAAGAATTTTTTTAGCCTCAAAAGGGTTAGAAATAATCAATTTTTCATTTATTTTTGCGATTTCATCTAAATCCATACTTGTTGCTAATTCAAAATACTCAACAATCAGATCGTCTCTTATTGACATAACTTTTCCATATACTTCTCTTGGTGAATCTGTTAGCCAAATTGCATTTCCCCAACTTTTACTCATTTTTCTTCCATCGGTACCAGTTAAAAATCTCGATGAAATAGTATATGAGTCTTTATTGTTTAATACCGAAAGTAGTGTTCTTCCAGCTTGCATATTAAAAATCTGATCGGTCCCTCCAATTTGCACATCAGTATCTAAATAGTAGGAGTCATATCCTTGCATAAGTGGATATATCATTTCTGGAATACTAACCCTATCACCCGAACTCAATCGTTTTTTAATTAATTCTCTACCAATGAAGTCGTTCACAGAGAATTTTGATGCAATTCTTAATAACTCATCTAAACTTAGCTTGGACAACCATTCAGAGTTATATCGAATTTCTACTTTACTGTAATCAAGTATTTTCGAAGTTTGCTCCTTATACGTACGGAAGTTTTCTTCTATCACTTCTTTTGTTAAGACTGGTCTTTCAGAATTTTTATCTGATGTATCACCAATTATTGCCGTAAAATCGCCAATAACAAAGGTTACATGATGCCCAAGATCTGCAAACTTCTGTAGTTTTCTAAGTGAAACTATGTGTCCTAAATGTACTCTATTACCTGTTGCGTCGACGCCTACATAAACATTTAGTTTCTCCCCAAATAATAATTTTTTATACAATAGTTCCTTACTTGGCAGAACAAGTTCTACTCCTCTAGTCAAGATGTCATCAATAAGTTTGTTGTTTGTCATCAAGACGATTATACTAGAGTTAGAATGTAAGCACCCTATAACATGATATAATGCCTACATGTTTAAAGCCGAGAATCCCAGAATGTTTACTAAAGAAATTCATCCAACTTTATACAACGATCTCATCAATAACCCACTTGTTGAATCGGCCCCAAGTTTACCAATGATTTTCCCTGATACATTAAAAAATGTAGATCCTAATGGAGGGCTCTACTATGGCACAGGACTTACTACACCAAAAGCAATGGCCATAGGTCTTCCATTTGATGTTTTAGGTATGATATTTACAGCTGAGAAAATTCGTCGTGCTCTTGGACTTAGATATGTATATCACCATATTGCTGATACACATGCAAAAACAAATGACTGGATACAACCTGATGCTGTTGACCAAAGAGCTTCTGAGGTTATAGCAACACTTACAAAATGTGGCCAAAATTTAGGACTCGATTCACTTATTGTTACACTATCTTCACAATTTGATACTGATCCAGACTATGTTTCTTTAGTAGAGAAATACAGAGAACAGTCAGAACTTCACGAATATGTTGTTCGCGAAATGGCAGATATGGAATGGTATAGAACAAAACTAGGTGTAATAATCAAAGCAGGTTGGATCATTCAAGCAACTGAAACAGGACTTGGATTCGACGAAAGAGTTTTTGATCGAGAATACTTAAGACTAAATGGACCAAAACTTAGTTTTGTTTATACAAAACCTGGTAGGACTCTAAACCCATCACGACCTAAAGTGTCACCATATATTCAAATTGAAGGTGAAGATAGGGTTTTACTTGATCAAAATGAAGATGTAGCTGCAAAAATTGCACATGCGATTGAAAAAACTGGAGATAAAAGTTTAGGTGGTGCTATTAAGCACCTTCAATCTATAGTAAGGGTATACGAGAAACTTTTTGGAGCATTTGGACAAATTCCTTTAGAAGAGAAAGTTCAGAGAATTATTGTTACTGCAACAAAGTAATATCTTCAAAACCCCATCCCTGTCCACTTGATAATTGGATTGTACCGTCCAAATTATATTTCAATTGATGTCCAACTGGTATTAGATCATCAGCAATTCGCTCTTGTGCAAGTGACAAATCACCTGGAATTCCAAATCCAAGAACTTGTTCAAAGTATGCTGCAACAACATTAGTCATACAACGCCCAGGTGTAGCTTCTAACATACCACCAACCATCACTTCTTTACCCTTATTCCTACACATATGTCCAATCTCTAATGCTCTTATTATTGAGCCTACTCGCCCTGGCTTAATGTTCACAACATCTGCTAGATTATGCTCAATTGCTGCTACCGTTAAGGGTACTGATGTCAAACAATCATCTAAACAAATTTTTGTTTTTAATACACCTAACTTTCTTCTCATGATTTCAACAGCATCTAGACCTCTAATACTCCCAACTCTTGAAACTGGTTCTTCGATCATTAACAGACCCAGTCCATCAATTTCTTTTAACTTCATCATATCTGTTTCACTTTCAACATCATAAGTACCATTCGCATCAACCATAATACAGACTTCACTCATTTCTCTCTTTATCCACTTTATCGATTCCAACACTATTTCATGACTCTCTGGTGATATTTTTAATTTTATTTTAATCGCACCTTTATTAACCGCATTAATGATTTGTACAATTGTATCTTCGAAATTTCCTCCTCCTAATGATTTCCCATAATCTACTCCTTTACTTGTATCAATACCTAATAAATTAGCTACACTCGTTTCAACTCCTTTTGCTAAGCCATCCAGAATAGCCATCTCTATCATCATTCTTACAGTTGGATATAGTTTATTAGATCCAAATTCTACACTTTGAACCTCACTTACAAGCCTAGTTAAGTCATACTCTCCATTTAATGTACTCAAAATTTTATTTGCGTTGGGCACAATATTTTCACCACAATCATCAGTAAAAATTGGTTGTTGTAGGGTTGCACCTTCACCATACCCACACACCAATCGACCACCCACTTTCATATCGACTCTTAAAACTCCTGAAGGCCTTGACTCAACTACTCCAAAGGGTAACTTCATAGGAGAATTCAGTCGCAAATTCACCACGCCTACCTTATACCCAACAATTTCAAATTCTGGTAAGTCTAAAATCTCTCTAAGTGGTTCAACTTCTATTTTTCTCATTATTTACCACTTTGAAGCAATTTCAGTAGCTATGTTTGACAACTCTGGTCCCCAAAATGGATTCTCACCCTTTACTGTGTCCCAATAAGTAGGAACTACTGCTACTGAGTTTCTTTTACGACCAAACCACAGCATTGGGGATGGTCCACCATCTATTCCAGGTACGAAAATAAATGGTTGGAACCCAATTTGTAGAAGTTTTTCCTGAATACTTATTGTGTCACAATCAACAGGGACTGGAACTTGAATAAAAGGAACTTCAACAGCCACCAACTCATCTATAGCGTCTATAAGTTTCATACTTCCCCCTAAAAATACTTCACCATGTACTAATTCAGTTATTCCACTTTCTATGGGAGGATATCCCGCTCCAAAAAGAGCTGATTCAATATCAATACGCTTAGTAGAAACTACTGGTTGTGTTTCAATATGATACTGACTCACAAAACCACTAATCAAATCCCTTCCTAAGCATTCTGTCACCCAAACTTCATCGGGCACTACTATAGATTTATTTGTGACATACAAATACGCAAATTGTTCAAGAGATCCATGTTTCTTATAAAGTGGACCAAAACCTCCAACCATTACAGACGGCATCTTTTTCCATATATGACTAACAGCTTGACCACCTCTCATCATAACTTCCTCCTCATTAGTTCCGATATTTCTATCTGGAGCTGTTCTACATGTTGCAAATAATCCAACCACCCTAGCTGATAAATCAGGATTAACCAACCAATCTAGAATTCGTAAATTCTGAATAAACTCATTTCCCACACCACCTAAAGATGCTGATCTACCTAATTCAGCCCAACCATTTTCTTGGATTACCATACATGCAGTGCCCACCGGCCTTTCTCCATCACACAATAAATACATTTCTATTTCATTTCCTATAAGTGCTTTTTCATTTGCTTCTGGATCTTTATTTGGTAGAGCATAAGTGGCTCCATAAGTATCAATAATTATCCTTGAATGTAATTCTCCTGCTAACCTGGGGTTTTGACGGCACCAATCAGGACCAAAAATTCTTGATCCCTCAGGCAATTTACTTGCTGCCTTTGTTTGTCTTTCTAAGAGATAGTCAAATAAGACTCTTAAGTGATCTGGCAAATTTTCCCTAGCCCCATCTTGCTCAACTCTTTCAAGAATTATACTGACATCTTCGCTATAAATTACTTGACTATCTATTGGAATAAGTTTTTCTCTGCTCATAAATTCTATGTTAAGTTAATAATTTTGGATTCCAAAGTGGTTGATCATATGAATCAACATTTGCAGGTGTAACTACTCCACTACTCAAATCAAAATCACTTAAAGGTCCATACATAGCAACATACCCCTCTTTTATATTCCCAGTACAATCAATTCCACAAAGATTATCTCCAAAAGAGGCGTGCCAATCTTCCCCCATATAAACTGAACCACCATTCATCAATACTAAAGCTTTAAAAAACTGTCTATTTACCCACTGTTCTCTTGTTAAAAAGGGATAATCTATTGCCACAACTGCACCACCTTCAGGATACACATTTCCAATGTTTAATGGTGTGTAGTTATTGCTAAGTATAGTAAAGTCGATAGCTGCACCTGCTTTATGTGATGCTAGTCTAGGTGTAACTGCAGTTTTACTCATTGCCTGAATCAATAATTCATTAGGATCTATTTCAGGAGTTTCATCCAGTATCCACTTAATCCGTCGTGAGAACAATCCTTCTTGAACCCCAACCGGTCGGTAACAATCCTCAATCCTCATAATATAGCCCATGGTATTTAGGATTTTAGCCATTATTAATACTCTTCTTGCAGCAGTTTCTCTCATCCAAAATAGCCTAGGTTTTCCAGCCCATTCACCACAAGCTTCGCTATAACCTTTATCACTAAAAACAACATCAATATTTTGATCTGAAAACAAAGTTCTCAAATCTATCATTCGTTCATTTGATTCGATTATTTCAATTGTTTTAATTAAGTTTTGATGCGCAACACTTCTATGCGCAGAAATAGTACCGAGCAATTGTTCCAATACTTTTTTCTGTTCCGAAGAAAGTTCCTTAACCAACAGTGTTTCTGGAAAATCAATCTCAGTACGACATGGATCCACTCCCAACGATCTAAATTCAGAATCTAAACGAGATAACCTTTCAATCAAAGCTGTTATATCATCAGAACTCAACGCACTCTCAATTAAATGAATTTCTCGCAAACTATCCTGGAGATGTATCCTCTCAGTTAGCATTGCCCGTTATTCTAATACTTATACAAAGCTTATGTCAATTACCATATTGTGTCGAAATCTGACTCTAATATCATTTGAGTTAACTGGTCCAACTTAGTTTTTTCTGATAATAAAGTCGCACTTAAACATCCATCATGTAAAACATCCTGTAATAAGTTTAATTTTAATTTGAGTTCGGTTCTATTTTTGTCAGTACAATCAAACTCACCTATACAAATATCAGACAATCTCGATTCCAAACATGGAAATACTAGATGCTTACCAGTCTTTTGTGGCACAATAGTCACTTCTCCTCCAACTAATCCAGCAGGACAAGAATAATTTCTAGTTCCCCCTAAGTTTCCAAAATCCCCAGAAATACTTATACGAGGTCCATTTGAATGTGTAGGATATTTTTTTCGTGTTTTATCTACAATTTCAGCAACACGCCTTATATCGTCTCCATTTAACATATCTAAAATCGATACTCCTCCATGTGCTTTGTATCTATTAAGCCTTACTCCGTTTACTCCTATTTCAACCATTTTCTCAAGTTCATTCTCAAGTCTTTCAAGCATAGACTTTCTAACTGTTAAATTAAGACCAACACCTACTCTGCTACCGAAATATGCTCTGATTTTCTTAATTGCAACTGCCACTATGTCTCTTCCAATACCACCTGTCTCTACTGGATGCCAACTCATAGTAATATTTCGTATTCTAGCTCTATCTATTAACCTCAATGCTTCTTCCCCACTTTCTTCTGCGATTATTTTTCCACTGGTCAACAAATACTCCTTATCATTCATTAATCCAGCTTCAAATAAATCAGGTCGTGCCAATAATTCAGCTCCTGTTAGAATTACTCTAACGCGTTTTGCCTCAAGTGAATTTATCATTTGGATTACTTCATCTACACTTGGCTTGTACCTTAATGAAACGCCACCATCAATCAGGTAGCAACCTTCACATCGTGCGCCACACCTCAACTCTCCATTTATACTACTTTTTCCAACTGAGTTATCTACAACCAAATAACAAGTTAACGAAACACCAACCTCAACTTCTAACGAAGATCGTGCCATCGAGTCAGTCGTAATTATTTCATTTCTATTTAACATTTCAATTTCCCATTTTCCATAACATACACAACCAAGTATCCGGCTCCATATTTCTATATATTTCAGGTGCTTCAAGATATGGTCCTATATATGATCCACGATTCTCAATTCCAAGAAAATCAACAATTATCTTATCTCCATTCAAGTCTATTACAGGGAAAGTATGGTCATATCCTGAAATCACTTTTACCAACCAAGGTTCACATTTAAATTTATCTTTTAATATATCTAAAACCGCTCTAGTTAACACACGACAATTTCCTCTGTAAAAGTTACTCTCAAATCTGATATCATTTCTAATTTCATAAAGTATCTCTACCATCCCCGTAATTATATCTTATAAGTCAACAAGCTTCTGTTCGCCGGTAACCATGTTCTTAATCAGAACTTTTCCTAAATTTAACTCCACTTCTCCAACTAAATAAACTTCATCGAATCTATTCTTATCAGCATACTTCATCTGTTTTTCAATCTTTACAGTTTCAGGATAAAGCTCGCAGTACTCACCGTTACTCCTTAATTTTGCTACAAGTTGAATTGCAGTTTCCATAGCCTTTCCACCCCAATTTGTTACCAAAATTCTTTTATTATTTATTCTTTGGCTACCAACTTTTTCCATCGCCACGAGTAATCTATCGACCCCTATACTTGTTCCTACTGCCGGTAAGTCAGGTCCTCCCAATTGTTTAATCAAGTTGTCATATCTACCACCACTACAAACAGAGCCTAATTCTGGCATCGCTACTACTTTAGTTTCATATACTATCCCAGTGTAATAACTCAATCCTCTCGCGATAGTTTGATCAAATACAAATTCAGATGAATTAACACTCATCTTTCTTAAATATTCAAAAACAAGTTTCAAAGAAGCCAGACCTTCATCTTCTCCACCTAATAATTCTTCTACTTTTTGCACCCGCTGTTGCGTACTCCCAGTAATTTCCATAAACGACGCAATTTGAATTGCCACCTCTTCACCAAATTCTTCCATCAACCACTGTCTCATTACCTCAGTTTCTACCTTTTCTGCCTTGTCAATAAGATTCATCATCTTCGCAGTTTTCTCAACGTCGAGTTTTAGTTTTTTAGCCAAAGAGTCTAATATTTTTCTATTGTTAATTCGCACCACTGCTTCGATTCCGAGCGCCTTCATCGATTCCACCATCATGGCAATTATTTCTGCTTCTACCAACTCACCTTTTGCTCCAACCACGTCAGCATCAAACTGCATAAACTCTCTGTATCTACCCGTTTGTGGACTTTCACCACGCCAGACATTACCCACCTGATATCGTCGAAAGGGCAATGCAATATCATTTAAGTATTGTCCTACCACTCTCGCCAACGGCACGGTCAAGTCATAACGAAGAGCAATTTTTCTGCCGCCTTTGTCTTCAAAGTTATAAATCAATTTCTCATCTTCCCCATACTTACCCATCAAAGTTTCATATCGTTCAACCCCAGGTGTTTCTAATGGTAAAAAACCAAATTTTTCATAAACTGACTTTATTTTTGTTACCATTTCATTACGCACAGACATTGCTGCCGGAAGAAAATCTCGAAAACCAGACAAAGGACCATTCATTGCCATATTCACTGATTTTACAATGAATATCTCTATAACGTTTCAATTTTTTGACCAATTAGTCACTATCTTGTGGTAAATTTCTACCGCTTTAGGAATATGGCCGAGTGGTGCCATTTCATTTGTTTGATGACACTGTTCTCTCAAACCAGGTCCCAGTATTATTGCCTTCACTCCTAATTGACTAAAAAATCCCATATCTGCAGCTCCTTGAGTCACTATCAATTTTACCTTTTCACCTATTACTTCACTGGCTATTTTTACAATTTTGTCACTCGTATCTGTTAACCCAGAAGGAGCAGGATCAAATAAATAACTAACTTCGATGCCCATTTTTTTACCCAACTTAACTATTTTTTCAAATGCTACTTCGTGAAATCCTGGGACTGTGCGTAAATCAAAAGTCGCTGTACAACTTCCAGGGAACTTATTCACCGAACCTGTCACTATCTCTCCATTCTTGTCGATTACCCCAGCTTGAACCGATGTCATTATTGCTACAGTTGGTGGATCAAATACACCACCTTCAAATTCTTTAGCCCATATACCTACTTGCTCCTCCAACTTTTTAGCAAAGTTAACCATTTCTAGTACTGCATGTTTTTTATTTTCTTTTGGCCTACTTGCATGACCAGTATCTCCCAAAGAAACCGCTTTCAAAAATATATTACCCCGATGTCCATATTCTATTTCATCTAAATTAGTAGGTTCAGTGAATATGGCTGCAACTTCTTTGTATGCCTTCAAATATCCTTCAGTCTCAAACCATTTGGCAAAATTCTTACTCCCTGACCCATCTTCTTCCTCTTTAACCACATAAGTAAACCACATATCAATTGGAGGTTTTTCATTTATATACTGTTTTGCCAAAATCATTGATGCCGCAAGCCCAGATTTCATATCGCTTGCACCCAAACCGACTACCATCTCATTTTCCAACGTGGGGGTACATGCACCATATTTCCATGCTTTTTCATCTCCAGCATTCACTGTATCCATATGTGAATTAAAAATAAATGCTTTCGATTTATCTAAGCCACCTATCTGAATATACAAATTACCTTCGTGCCTACAAACTTTTACTCCTAAAGCTTCAAAGTATCTACTAATATAGTTCGCAATTTCAGCTTCTTCACCCGAGTACGACCTCAACTTAATTAAATTAAAAAGTAGTTGCGCTGCTTCCATATCTTTTACATCTTCTCAACTGTTTCTATGCCTAGAACTTTCAATCCACTTTTAACCACATTTGCAACTGCTTTTACCAAGACCAATCGAAATGCCTCATTATCAGACCCAATTACTTGGTGTGAGTTATAAAAACTATTAAACTTGGTCGCTAGTTCAAATAGGTAAGTTGCCAACAAATGTGGAGCAAACTCACTAGCAGCTTTTTCTACCACGCTTGGGAAAAGAATTAACTGTTTTATTACCCTTGCTTCTTCTAACTCCAGAATCACTTGATCGCCAACTTTAGCATTTGAAGTAGCCTTATCAAGAATAGCTTTTGCTCTTGCATAAACATATTGCATATAAGGACCACTATTCCCTTTCATGGTAAGCATTTCATCCCAATCAAATACAATATCTCTACGTGCTATTCCTTTAAGATCATTCCATTTCAGCGCACCTATTCCGACCACCTTCGCAACTTCACTATCCCCTGCATCACTTAATTTAGTCGCCCTCAGAATTGCCTCTTTCAAGACATCATCAAGCCAAATCACGTTTCCTTTTCTAGTACTCATTTTCCCCTCTTTTAATCGATACAAACCGTGTCCCACATGCACTCTTTGTCCTTCCCCAAACCATCTTAAGTTTTTTTCTACTTCAATTATTTGCTGAAAATACATCGTCTGTTCTGCCCCAACCTCATTCACAATCAAGTCTGGTTTATAAACTGTTTTTCGATAATAATCTGTCGCCAAATCTCTAGTAGCATAAAGAGTTGCCCCATCTTTCTTGATAATCATTATTGGTGGGAACTTGTCATTTTCAAAAAAGACCAATCGAGCTCCTTCCTTACCTTCTTTCAGCATTTTTTCTTCTTCCAATGTCTTTACAACTATCGACATTTTGTCTTCAAAAAACGCTTCCCCTAATCCCTTTCCATGATCAAATTCTTCACTATGTTTCACCCCTAGTAAGTTGTAAACTCTACTAAATTCTTTCCATGACCAATCCACACATTTCTTCCACAAACTCCTTGCTTCACTATCACCATCTTCAAGTTTCTTAAAATATCCTCTAGCTTCATCTTCCAATTCCGGATTCTTTTCAGCTTCTTCATGAAACTTTACATACAGGTCGACCAAATCTTTCACTGGAAAATCACTTTTTTCAATTTCTTCAATCTTGCCCCATTTTTTAATAGCTACAATTAGTTTTCCAAATTGAGTTCCCCAATCTCCCAAATGATTATCTCGAAGCACCTTCCATCCTCCAAACTCGAGTAAATTGGCAATAGCATCACCAATCACTGTCGAACGTAAATGCCCTACTGTAAAAGGTTTGGCAATATTAGGGGAACTATATTCAACAATAGCTAATTTGCCATTTCCCCACGCACTTCGTCCATAATTTTCCTTACTTATGTCATGAATTTGTGATACTAAAAACTCATTAGATAGTGAAAAATTTATAAATCCTGGTCCTGCTACTTCAATCTTCTCCAAATCTACTACCTTTCCAAGATTCTTATTCTTCTTAAGTTCATCTACAATTTTTTCAGCTATTTTTCTTGGATTATCTTTGTTTTGCTTTGCCAAGATCATTGCTATATTAGTTGCAAAGTCTCCATGATTATCATCAGCTGGTCTTTCTAGCGTGACAAGATCATCAAAAGTAAAATCACACTTTTTTAGTGCTCCAACGATCGAGTCAGTTATTTTATTTGCAGATTCCATTAATATATATTCTAAACCCTTGTTTGTACAAACAACGAATCCTTAAATCTTGGCACCAACAACTGAGGTAAATAGCCTAACCAATTAAAAACTCTCGC
>CAZBFU010000010.1:16962-24390 GCA_964491365.1 uncultured Pseudomonadales bacterium | reverse complement strand
CTATGCGCCTTTTGGGGTTGCTTTCTGCCATCTTTATCTACTTTCTACTTTCCCCCCTTGCCTTGGCTGCTAGCTACGAGTCGGTCCTAGTTAGACTAGATCAAACTCAAGTAGGAGTAGCCACCTCAGCTCTAGTTTGCACCACCCCTAACGTTTCCGGTGTCGAAAATTCACTTACCCTTACGTTTCCCAGCGCCCTTTCTTTATCAAGCAATTCTTCACACTGGACGATCAGCAATACCAATCTCCTCACCGGCGCCACTCCTTGGCCATCATTAGGTTTTACCAACGTAACTGGCCAAGTTGCCACTTTTACCTCGGGTGATCTCACTACCGGCACTCTTTATTGTTTTCGGCTATCCAACTCTCCTCTTACTGTCAACCAGGTTGGATATGATCTCAACGGTTCATTGGCCACCAATTTAGATTCCACTTTTTATGCCATCAGTACTCAGAACACCCAGATCGTAGTCACTGGAACAGTGCCTCCCAACACCACGGATTTAACCACCACCCTTACTTCAACAGTATCTGCTGGAATCCTGCCTCAAGGTCAGCTAATTCCTTTTCAAATTGTCTATGACAACGAGTCAAGCACCGATTTAGATTTTCAACTGACAGCAAGTTGGACTCTTGGTACGATTTCTGGTGATTATTCGCCCTCTGTTCCTGTTCTCGAGTACTTCCCCAACTCTGCTACGGATGGTTATCAATCTGCCCCTCCTGTTATAGACTCAGTCAATCGAACAATCACCTGGAGCATTTCCAATTTGCCTGCCCATACCAGTCTGAATGTTTATTTTTCTCTTTACACCACTGCCGCTTATACAGGCGGGAATCAAGTCGGTTTCCAGGTCACTTCGCAAGCCACAAATAGTTATATTTCCACAGTACCATCCACCCTCAATTTCACTTATCAATATAAGTGTGGATCAAATTGTGAAGGAAGTGGCAGCACCACTTCTTCAGGTTCCAGTTCGAGTACAAGTTCTAGTGTCACTTCGACTACCCCTTTACCAGATATCCTCGATCTGCTTTTCAATTTACACATGCGAACCATCCTCTCTGATTCTGCTAGTTTCTATCTATTCTTAAATCTCTACAACAATCTCTATTTAGACTTAGGTACAAATCTCAACAAACTATCTACCAGATATACCTATCTAAAAGATTCACCTAGCGCTATTTTTACTATTGGTTCGCTTAACCCAGACACCACTTATTATTTTCAACTTCGTTCGCTTGATGGTTTATTTGTTTCCGATTACTACTCATTTCATACCGCCAAAGCCGGCTTGCCTCCTACAATCAGTGCTGATTCAATTATTGTCAGTAGTGGTGGTGATCATTTACTTGCACCTTTACGAAAAATCGGAAGTACAGCTCGCCAGATACTAATTCCAAGAAACGTCACTTTTGACTCCGATTTTCTTGTTCCACCTGATCGACCCATCAAAGAAATTCTAGTCCTTATTCGTCCGATCAACTCCTCCCAGAATGCACCAATTGCTCCATCCTCTTCAAAGGTATTAGGTGCCAATTCAGAACAAGACCTACCTACAATTGTCGCTAAAGCGGTTGAAATAGCACCTGGTCGTTATACTGTAAAACTCAGATCGATACCCAGACCGGGTCTTTACGAAGTTGTCGCAATCATTTCTGATTATCAAAATTTTCGTGCTGAACAGTTGCTCTATACCATCCGAGTTTCTCACCCGATTCGTATTCTCGATAGTGCCACGCGGTTACCGATAGAAAAAGCCAAACTCACTGTACATCTACTTACTCCCACCAATCAAATTTTAGAAGAAATTTCTTCACACTTCTCCAATCGTTTAGGTGAAGTAGATGAGGTGCTTCCAGACGGTAGATACCAAGCTCGAATACAAGTACTCAACTACAAACCTTTCATCCAAAACTTTGTCATCGATTCGACTACCCAAGATGCCCTGCCCGAATTTTCTTTAGATCCTCTACCATTTACTATCTTAGGCAGAGTTCAGTTCTATTCTCGAGAGTTTACAGATTTATCTAGTAATACCATCAACTTCTTACGACAATTGTCAAATTCCAACACTCTTTATGTTTATTTCTCCGAGACCGCTCTCTACACTTTCTTATTACTTACCAGTTTTGCTCTACTTTTGCGTTTCGGTTTATCTCCTTTTCAGCTTCCCACTATCCTACTATCGCATCTTTCTCATCGAAGAGAAGAGCGTCATTTAGGTCATTTAATTTCCTCAGGTAAACCGCTAAAACGACTTGAAATAGTGGGTTATTCAGATACCGGCGAGCAAGTTTTTCTCACCACTACTTCCAATTTAGGTACCTTTGCTATTCCGCCACAGGCAGTTGTTCATCTTTTTGTACGTCTTCCCAACCAAGAGCCAATCGCTATCCCTCGCCCTATTCTTAATCAATCATATGTGGTTAATTTAGATACTCCTCATCGTGTCAGTGCCCATTTCTTCCATGTCGTCTTTGATCTTTTAGGTGGTGCTTTTGAAGTCTTACTATTTGTCTCGCTAATTCTCCAGTTTTTCTTTCTTGGTATTTTCGAATTTACCGACATTTGGCCATCAATTCTTATTTCGGGCTTGAACTTAATTGGTTGGCTAGTCTATCATCATCACTTAATCTCTCACCGACGTGTTAGTCGACAGATTAGGGATGTATCTTGATGACTTCTTCAATCAAATTCGATTCAGAAACAATTCACATAGTTCGCTCACCCAAGCGTATCCGCTCTACCAGTCTCTCTATTTTGCCTGACCACTCAATTCAAATCCGCACTTCACCCTGGACCTCAGTGCAAACAATTACAGATTTTGTTAAATCGAAGTGGTCTTGGATTATTAAAGTCAGATCACGACTACCCAAAACCTCTGCCGACCGACTTTATCAACCAGGCACCAACCTCTATTATTTAGGCAAACCATATTTAGTTACTTGGCATCAAAATTCATTCCAAGCTTCACCAAAGCTAGCATTTTCACCAGATACTGGCTTCGTCTACCAAGTCCCGTCACATCATTCACCAGAAACCAATCTCAAAGCTATCCGTGACTTAACGATTAGATGGTACAAGCATCAACTTGAGTCAATTCTTTTTGTCCGCATTGCTTACTATGCCAATTTAATTGGCGCCTCATACAAAAGAGTCACGATCAAAGACGTCAGTTCAATCTGGGGGAGCTGTTCACGACAAGGTAATCTAAACTTTAATCGGCGTTTAATCCTTACCCCACCTGATGCTCTTGACTATGTCATCGCTCATGAAGTTAGTCATTTAATCCATCATCATCATCGACCAACATTTTGGGCGCAGGTCGCCAGACTCTGTCCAGACTACAAAACTCATATCAAATGGTTCAAAACCAATCAATTTCTGCTACAGATGTAGAATAAGCTATGTCAAAAATAGCTGGAATCATCCTTGGAATTTTTGGCATCCTCATTTTCATCCGCCCGCTTTCAAATCAAGACTCCAAACCTTACGATTTTCCTCAAGTCCAAACTCCTCCCAAATCGTCTCTTCCCTATGCCAATGACCTAGACGAGTTGTTAGCTAGAGGTCACAAGTTTTATCAAGAGGGTGAAGGTTATGATTTCTCTCTCGCCATAACAGGCGATGTCATGCTTGGTCGGCAAGTCAATGTCAATATTTCCAAATCAACCGACACACTTTGGCCTTTTACCAATATCAAATCGCATCTAGAAGAAGCAGATTTAGCTATCATCAATCTTGAGAATCCGCTTACAGATCCTTGTCCACCAAAGACCGACGGCATGATTTTCTGTGGCGCTATTTCGAGTGCCTCGCTTTTGAAAAGAGGAGGGGTGGACTTAGTAAATTTAGCCAATAACCACACTCTTAATCATGGTCAGCTAGGCTTAGATCAAACCAAAAAAGCTCTTACCGCCGTTGGTGTCTCTTATTTTGGTGATGGTCAACTTACTCTTGCCACGGTTAGTGGTCAAACTTTAGGTTTTTTAGGCTTTACCGATTTGGCTGGAGGACCTTCATTTTTAGCTGGCGATCTTAATCGTTTAAAACATGAAATCACCGCTGCTGCTCCTCAAGTTGATTTTTTAAGTGTAGCCTTTCACTTTGGTAATGAATACGAGGATCATGCCAATGCCCGTCAACAACTCCTTTCCCAAACTGCAATAGATGCAGGGGCAGACCTCATCATTGGCCACCATCCTCATCATTTACAACCACCTCTTTATTACAAAAATCGACTTATTCTTCCTTCAATGGGAAATTTTATCTTTGATCAAATGTGGAGTGAAAAAACGCGCCAAGGTGCCTTAGCCTACGCTTATTTTCAAGAGAATAAATTGGTTGGTCTTTATCTCTTACCTACCTACATCACCGAGTATGGTCTGGTTTCGCCAGCTGATTTCAACCTTTTTGACTAAGTAGCTCTCGCATTTTGATAATTTGTTCGAGTCTCGCTTTAGCATTTACCTTTGCTGCAATCTTTTCGGCGTTATCCAGGTAACTATTCACTCTTTCGAAATTCTTAGTTTGCATACATGCATGTGCTAATCTCAAATAGCCGCCACTCATCCAAACTCCCAGTTCAAATTCACTTGCATCTCCTGCCCTTTCAATTAATCCGATTGCATCTTCAGCTCGTTGCAAAGCGGCATTGTCGCCTTCCATATATTCACATACTCCAATATGATTCTCCATATCTGCCAAGATTGCTTTTCTAAAACCAGCCTTTTCAAAACTATCTCTTGCTTTCACAAATGCCATCATGGCTGCTTTAAAATCTTCTAATTTATACAAAACTCTTCCCAAAGCAGCATTTGCATGACCCACTTGTTCTATGTTGTCAGTTTCATCTGCCAACTCAACCGCAGCTAAGGCGATATGTTTGGCCAGTAACAGCAAATCTCTACTTCCAGTTCGATCTGCTTGTGCATTTAATATCAATACTTTCGCAGCCAAACATTCTGCAAATCCATCTCTATCTCCTTCGTTTGAGTAGGCAACTATAGCCAAGTCTATCAAACGCAAGGCCTCAGCTGTGTTGGTTTGTTCATGAGCAGCAAGTGCTTCGCTGTGTAGTCTTCTTCCTTGTTCAGATTTCATATCTATTTATTATATGGTATTCTAAAATTATCCCAAACAAAAACCGAAAAGATGAATCCAAACACAGTTCCTTTAGCTTCAAAAATTAGACCACTGTCACTTTCCGATTATGTCGGTCAAGAACATCTTATTGGCGAAGGTAAACCACTCAAGTTAGCGATCGAAAATAAGTTGGTTATGTCATTTATGCTGTGGGGTCGCCCAGGTACTGGCAAAACCACCATAGCTCGTATTTATGCCAACGCCATTGACGCTCATTTTTTCGAGCTCTCAGCCGTTTCTGCAGGCAAAGATGATATTCGTCAAATCGTCAACAAAAACTTTGATGACGACAAGCCAGTTGTCCTCTTTCTAGATGAAATTCATCGTTTCAACAAGGCACAACAAGACTATTTACTACCCTTTGTGGAAAATGGCAAGCTTGTTTTAATTGGCGCCACTACCGAAAATCCAAGTTTTGAAATAATTGCTCCCTTACTTTCTCGCTGTCGTGTCTTTGTCCTCAAAGAATTATCTCCCGAAGATTTACTAAAAATAATCAATCGGGCAATGTCACTTTACAGCACTTCCTCATCTAAACCTTCAACAAGTAACAAGCAAGACCCTAAAATTTCAGAAGCCATCACTTGGCTTTCCCAGTTTGCCAATGGAGATGCTCGTCAAGCTCTTGGTGTTATTGAAAGTACCATTCAACTTTACGGTTCAATCTCCATCGAAAATTTTAAGAACGCAATTCAAAATAAATTTTTACGTTTCGACAAAAAAGGAGAGGAACATTTCGATACCATCTCCGCTTTTATCAAATCCATGCGCGCTAGTAACACCGATGCTGCTTTATATTACCTTGCCCGCATGGTGGAGTCTGGTGAAGATCCCAAATTTATTGCTCGTCGAATGGTTGTCTTTGCTTCAGAAGATATAGGTTTAGCCGTACCCACTGCCCTTGTGGTCGCCAACGAAGTTTTTCGAGCTGTAGAAACTATTGGTTTACCAGAAGCACAAATTAATCTTGCTCATGGAGTAGCATATCTTTGTAGTTGTGCCAAGAATCGCTCAGCTTACGACGCCTATTTTGCTGCTCTTGAAGACGTCAAAAAATATGGCAATTTGCCCATTCCCATGAATCTACGCAATGCTCCTACCAAATTAATGAAAGAGTTAAATTATGGCAAAGGCTACGAGATGTATTCCAAGGAATCTCTCCTACCCGACCAACTCAAAAATAAACAATATTTAACTAAAGTCCGTAGTTAGAGATGAAACTATTTCCCACTCTAGTTCTTTGAAGTGCATATCTTTTTTGTGCACATTGAGTTCTTCCAGAAACAGTCGTGAAAGCTAGTTTAAAACCCATTTCAGCTAAGATTTTTTCATCACGTTTACTCGTTGTACCATAAGGGTAAGCAAACACTTTCATGTTATCCAAACCGCGTTCTTCCAATTGTGTGTTTGCAGTTCCTATTTCGTACCTAATCGTATCTTCTTTAGTCGCCACATTTTTATGAGACCAAGTATGATTACCAAAATATACTAAGCCAGAGTCTTTCATTTCTTTAATTTGTGACCAGGTTAAATAGTCAGTATTTTCCATTAATCCAGTGGCTAAGAAAATAGTCGCTTTGGCGTTGTATTTCTTAAGGGTTGCAAAAGCATAGTTAAAGTTGTCTGCATAGCCATCATCAATCGTAATCAAAATGCTTTTTGATGGTAATGGCGTCTTATTATCAAAAAAAGAAATCAAATCCAGTGGCGTAATAAAGTTATAACCTTTTTCTTTAAGCGTGCTTATTTGTTTGTCAAAAACATCATCAAATACGGTTAAATTAGTTTGTTTTTTAGCAGTCGCTTCTGAAGAGGGTTGTATGTGGTGATACATCAATACAGGTAAGGTTACACATGGGCCATAAAGTGCATTCAACTCTTTGAAAGTTAATGGTTTTGGAGTTGGACTTGGAGTTGCCGAGGGAGTAGCAGTAGGAGTAGGTGAAACTTCTAACGTTGCTACGGTTTCAGGTTGGGTGGTTTGAACAATAGAGTTAGTTTTTGAATCTGTTACCTTGTATTTTTTTGGCGTTAACCAAATTACTCCTACTAAGCAAACAATGACAATCAACAAACCTAACTGAATTTTCTTCACTTTTAACATTATATTCTTGTCATTTAAAAATCATATTAATAAAAAAGCCCCGTCTGGCAACGGGGCTATATTTCTCTGGCAGCTACGGATACGTCACGATTTGGCGAGCTTCTTCAATCGCCAGTCGTGCTTTTTCCATCGCCGCCCGATACATATCAGGTACCGCATCCGGTACCACCAAAAA
>CAZBFU010000010.1:5110-16862 GCA_964491365.1 uncultured Pseudomonadales bacterium | reverse complement strand
TTCATCGTGTGGACTTTATGTACTGCGGTGGTGCCGACGAGCTCTCCTTCGTATTCAATGCCCCAGTAATAGGCATTTTGATCTTCCGAGGCTCTTTTCAGCCAGGCTCGCTCGTCTCCAACTGTCTGGCTCAAATGGGGCACGTTTGAGTAACGCATTACTTGGAGCGAGCTGATTGCTTTAGTCGTCAACTCGTCCATCTCACTCTCTTCAACCGCCCTCATCAAGATGCTGACCCCATTTCTGGTGCCAGCCATGGTTGTTCCGTACATTTTGTTTCTCCTTTGTTAAGTTGCGTTTTTAAGCCAAATCAAAAATGCCAGTTTCTGACTTGACTCTTACCACCCCCCCGCTCAGGAGACAAAAAAGCCCCCCGTGCGGCGGGGGGCTTGTAACAATCAATTCTTGCACTTGCACTTACCCCACGCAGCCAATTACGGCATCAACCAAGCTACCTTCAATACAAAGGTCGGCGCTGGTTTTGGTGTAAGTATTCATATAGAACATAGCGGAAGTATAATATATAGACCTATAATTATCAAGCCCAGAGGGTCAAGACACTTGCTGCCAGTAGGCAAACCACCAATTGGTAGAAAACGTCGATTACCACACTCACCATTTTTTGTTTACCAAAAGTGAAATTATTCAGCATCATGGGTAGCATCCCTAAAGCCCAAAAAGTAGCTCCGACCTGCCAACCTGTCATCAGGTCAAAGACCATCTCTGTTTCCAAAACCCAGGCAATTCCTAAGACGCTTAAAAGCACTGCGACAGGCATCAAAGGCATTCTCTTTCCCATTTTTTGACCAAGCTCCTTAACTTCCTTAGCAGACCAACCCATTCCTTTTCTCCAGCTTTCGCCAAACAAGAGTGGGGAATACCACACCATACCTACACCAGCACACAATGCCACCGTTAAGCCTAATACTAGGAAATTGGGTAAAGTTATCATATAACCATCATATATGATTGCCTTGGTCCAGCGCGTCACTTCAGCCTCTGTTGCAAAAGTTACCAATCCCGACCTATCTCGTGGTATCAATCTTGGCTTCCTGATTCACTTAGGTGTTGCTCAAACAGATTCCGTTCAAGATGTAGACAAACTCGTCAACAAAATTTCCAAAATTCGCTTATTTAGTGACGAAGCAGGCAAGCTTAATTTAGATCTAGCCAGCGCCAAAGCCAGTATTCTTCTCATTTCCCAGTTCACTCTAATCGCTGATTACAGTTCAGGTAATCGTCCAAGTTTTCTAAAAGCTGCCCCAGCCGCACAAGCATTAGAACTTTATCAAATGTTAATAGAGAAGCTAAAGCAAGCTTCAATTCCTTGTGAACAAGGGTTTTTTGGCGAGTATATGACCATAAAAGCAATCTTCGATGGACCTGTTACCATTATTCTAGATAGTGCGAAACTTTAAAAGAACATTTCTCATCGCTATTGGTTTTATTCTTTTTGTTTATATCCTGACCTATTTTCAGATCCAACAAGAACAAACTCGTATCAAGTTACCTCCTCCAGAAATTTCAGTCTCAATCGTCAGTATTAGAAGCGATTTAGATCAAATAACTGCAGACTGGCAAGTCAATACTTCCCTGCCTCTATCAACTCTTCAAACAGGTATTTATTATTCACCTACTAGCACCCCATCAGCGTTAACACATTTAGATTCTCCCGCTGCTGTCGGTTACGAAAATTTCACCCCAGATTATCAATTTGGTAGATTCTCTGTACCAGATCAATTTTCAGCCAAATTAGCCTTAAATCCCGATACTATATATTATGGTCGTGCCTACGCCCTTGTTGATGGGCGGCACTACTGGTCCGAAGAATTTCCACTTGTGGTTAAATAAACCATACCCAATCAATGCGCAAAAAGTTTTCGCTTGAATTATTCTTGCTCGTCCTCGCTTTAATGGTGTTTGCTACAGTTTTGCTTGGCCTCAAATTTCTCTCGATTAGCAATTAACCAATTGATTTGCTAGAATACTCACACTTATGGCTATTGTCTTAGATCCTCCCAGTAAAAAAGAGGGCAACATCCGTATCGTGCCTCTTATCCCCCTTAAAGAAGGGGTAATTTATCCTGAAACAGAAGCAATTCTCACTTTTGGTCGCCCTGCTTCTATCGCTGGAGTTAATGAGGCAATGACCACCAACACTCAGGTCCTTTTTGTCTCACAAAAAGACCCTAAACTTGGTGAACCCACTCTCGAACATCTCTATTCAGTCGGCACAATTTGTCAAATTGTCAAAACCCTACCCGTCAACGATGAGCTTCACGCCATTGTCCGTGGTTTAACCAAGGTTCATATTCATCAAATAGAATCTCAAGGGGGCAAGCTTCTTGCGGCCGTATCCGAGATTGCCGATGCCACTTCCGATACCCAAAAAGTTGTTGCCCTGGTCAACCACGTCACCAACGAAATCAAGAAAGCTGTCAATTTAGGCAAAGCAAATATCGAAGTGCCTGCCTTCATGAAACTCATTTCCAATGCAGCTCCATCCGAAGTGACCCATCAAATTTGTGCAGTCTTAAATATCTCCAATACCCAGAAACAGGAGCTTCTTGAAGAAACTAGTCTAGACAAGAGACTACTCAAAATCAGTCAATTCTTGGCAGACGAGATCAAGATTCTTCAAATCGAGCGCAATATCGCCAACAAAACTCAGAAAAAGTTCGACAAGAGCATGAAAGAAGCCGTTCTTCGTGAACGCATGCGCACGATCCAAAAAGAATTAGGTGAAAATGACGAAGACACCGAGGTCAAAGAATTACGTGACAAAATCATCGCTGCCAAATTACCCAAAGAAATTCATACCAAAACTCTCAAAGAGTTGGATCGACTTGCCAAGCTATCTATTCATAATCCTGAATCATCT
Organism: uncultured Pseudomonadales bacterium; assembly: GCA_964491365.1. Taxonomy (GTDB): domain Bacteria; phylum Patescibacteriota; class Microgenomatia; order UBA1400; family MFAQ01; genus CAZBFU01. Next base: position 13,981 of record CAZBFU010000010.1, on the reverse strand, counting down.
TATCTTCGAACCTGGATCGAAAGTATTGTCGAGCTACCTTGGTCCAAATTCAGTTCCAGCAACTTAAATCTCAAACACGCCAAAAAAGTCCTTGATCAAGATCATTATGGTCTCGACAAGGTCAAAGAACGTATTCTCGAATATATCGCCGTCCTCAAACTCAAAAGCGAAAAAGCCAAAGCCGACAATATCCAACTACCCACCATTCTCTGTTTTGTCGGACCTCCCGGTGTAGGTAAAACTTCAGTTGGAAAGTCCATCGCCAGAGCCTTAGGTAGGAAATTTGTGAAGATGGCTTTAGGTGGCATGCGAGATGAAGCAGAAATCCGAGGTCATCGTCGCACTTATGTTGGTGCTATGCCTGGCCGAATTATTCAACTTCTCAAAGATGCAGGTACTAGTAACCCTGTCTTCATGCTCGATGAAATCGACAAAGTTGGTAGTGATTATCGAGGAGACCCATCCTCAGCCTTACTTGAAGTACTAGATCCAGAGCAAAATGTTAATTTCCAGGATCATTACCTCGATGTTCCATACGATTTATCTCGTGTCTTTTTTATCACTACCGCCAACACCCTCGATACCATTCCTCCAGCGCTGCGTGATCGTCTGGAAATCATTCAATACACAGGTTATACCGAAGCAGAAAAGTTTCATATTGCCAAAGACTATCTCATCTCCAAGCAGTTAGAAAATAATGGTTTAGACAAAGGTGATGTAGTGATCCCTACCGCCTCTCTTCGCGATGTGATCAAGTTTTACACCAGAGAAGCTGGTGTCCGAAGTCTCGAACGTCAAGTGGCAACACTTATGCGCAAAGTTGCCATCAAGAAAACTACTAGTGATGGTTTTGAGTCGATCAAAATCACTCCCAAAGAAATTTCAGACTTTTTAGGGCCTCAAAAGTTTTCTCATGGTATTGCTGAAAAAACCAATCAAATCGGTATTTCAACCGGTCTTGCTTACACTTCAGTTGGTGGAGATATTTTATTTATTGAAGTTGCCACTATGCCAGGTAAGGGTCAAGTGATTCTGACAGGTCAATTGGGAAGTGTCATGAAGGAATCAGCTAGAGCGGCTTTTTCATATGTCAGATCTCACGCTAAAGAGCTCAAGATCGAAGACAAACATCTCGCCACCACCGATATCCACGTGCATGTACCAGAAGGTGCAGTTCCCAAAGATGGTCCCTCAGCTGGACTTGCCATCACCACAGCCCTCATTAGTGCCTTAGCCAAAAGACCAACTCGTCGAGAAGTGGCTATGACTGGCGAGGTCACTCTTCGCGGCCGAGCTTTAGAAATTGGTGGAGTCAAAGAGAAAGTAATCGCTGCACATCGAGCTGGCATCAAAGAAGTTATCTTACCCAAAGACAACGAGAAAAATTTGGTCGATATACCCAAAGAAGTTCAAGACGATCTCAAGTTTCACTTTGTTTCTAGTGTTGAAGATGTCGTCAAGATTGCTTTCGCCAAGTAAAGTAAACGCCAGTTAAAATCGCCACCATCGGGAAGAGGGCAAAAATCGGCCATGTCCCGATCCACCATTGATCGTCGGTTTGACGAAAAAATTCTAAAAACAATCTAATACTTCCATACCCGATTAGATAAAAACCAAATGTTTTTCCTGGTTTATTTTGATTAGAATTTTTATACAAACATCCAAATAAAAACAAATTGAGTATTGATTCAGATAGATACAACGGAAAGCCAGCCACCCCCACAATTTCTTGGTTAAAATAGTTTCCCCATCTTCCAATCGCCTGTGCCAAAGGTAATCCCAAACCTGCCAAATCTAGTAAGTTGATTAGTTGTTTCTTTTCACGAAACAATAGTACTGCCGCGCTAATTCCGCCAATCAAAGCCCCCCAAATTCCCAAGCCACCTTCCCAAACTTTGAATACACTTCCTAAATTGGCCAAGTAATAATCACTCAAGTCGAGTACATGATAAATCCTTGCCCCAATGATTCCAGCTAACACAATCCAGAAAGTTTTTCTTTCTAATTCTTCCACTTCAATTGTGCGAATTTTACTTCGTTTAGCAATCTCCAAAGCCACAAAAATTCCTAAAGCAATCAAGAATCCATAAACATTAAATCTCATGTTATCTCAGTCGGCTTATCACTTCCTCCATGCTCACGATTTCTGCTTGGGTACCTGTTCTTTTTTTCAATTCTCCACCTCCAGCAGCAATTGATTTTGCCGAAATTACCAAACGATAGGGAATACCCATCAAATCTGCATCATGAAATTTAACCCCTGCTGACTCATCTCGATCATCCCAAAGCACTTCTATCCCTTCGTTTTGTAATTTGTTGTACCACTCATAAGCTGCGGTTGTATCATCCCCAAGAGAGATCAAAATCACCTTAAACGGGGCAATTGATTCTGGCCAAACTAAACCCTTCTCATCACAGAGTTTTTCAGCAATCACGCCCATCAGTCTAGAAATTCCAATTCCATAGGATCCCATGATCACTGGTTTTTTAGTCCCATCTTTATCTGTAAATTCGTACCCAAATGCTTTTGTATATTTAGTCCCTAAGGGGAAAATATTTCCTACTTCCGACGCTCTAAATACTTCATACTTACTTTCATCTTCACCATCATCTGGCATTACTTCTTTATTGAAGGTTTCGCCTGTCGACTTTTGTAAGTAAAGTACATCTTCACCCGTCTCAAGTCTTGTTTGAAATTCATGACTATAATCTTTGGTGAAATCTCCACCACTTGCCTTTGTTATATAAGTTGAATCTTTAATTCCCAATCGTTCATAAACTTTCCAGTACGCCTCAATTACTTTTTCATAATATGCTTTCCTATCTTCTTCACTGGCATGAAAACTATATAAATCTTTCATCAAAAACTCGCGAGTTCTCAAGACTCCACTTTTTGCTCTTGGTTCATTTCTAAATTTCGTTTGAATTTGATAGACTGCCACCGGCAAATCTTTATATGAAGGGTTAAAGTTTTTCATGATCGGTGTCACGTTATCTTCATGGGTACAATTAAGTACATACTCTGCATCATGCTTTGAGCGAGCCACTTCATTGGCCGCCACTGTTTTCATCAAAACATCCACCGTCTCGAGTCTGCCTGTAGTTTCCCAAAGATTTTTTGGAGCCAATGAAGGCATCAACATTTCTGTACCAATTTTGTCCATTTCTTCTCGGACAATCTGCGAAATTTTTCTGATCACTCTCGTACCCAGCGGTAGATAGGTAAATACTCCAGCCATCATTTGGTAAATGTAACCAGCTTGAGAAAGTAGCTTATGATTCAATGCTTCAGCATCTTTCGGTGCATTTCGCTCAGGCTTTACTCCCATCAAAGTCATTTTCATAAACTTGATTATACCTTTCCTAGCCTTAGTTTCTTTACTCACTAATCAGCAAACCCATACCGAAAACACAAACAATTCCAAGTGCAAAAGACATTGTCTGACGCATCATTTTCAATTTGTTTGATTTTAAGTGCAACTCAGGGATCAAGTCAGCCAATGCTATATATAGGAACATCCCTGTCGTAAAAGCCAGGAGAGGCCCTGTTAAATACTCAATTCTTTCTCTCATCAAGAAAACACTTACAGCACCTACTACCGTTGCCAATGAAGACAATAAGTTTAACCAGATAATGCGTAATTTCTTTATTCCTGCTTTCAAATAGATCGAAAAATCAGCAATTTCTTGAGGAAGTTCATGGGCAGCCACTGCTAATGTGGTTGCAATTCCCAAGGTTGGATTAGTAAGGTATGCCACCGCTATGACAATGCCATCAATCAAATTATGCATCGTATCTCCCAACCAGATAGGGAATATGTGGGTATGTTTCTCATGTGCTTCGTGGTGATGATGAAACCATAATGAGGTCCTTTCCAACAAAAATAAAAACAAAACGCCTCCTAGAATATATTTACTAGCCGATGCTGGTTCAATAAAATCCAAACTTTCAGGAAGCAAGTCTAGGGTGGCTACTGCCAGCATCACTCCAGCTGCAAAAGAAATCATTTCCAAGACAAATTTATCTACCTGTTTTGAAAAAGCCAAAACCATCAAACCACCTACTAGAGACAGAACTCCACCCACGAGTGTCAACCCTATTAAGCTCCAAATCATTTTCATCCATTATACTAGTCCTAGATTGAATCCATTAGACAACCAAATTATTCTCGCCTTTGTTACCGGTCTCACTGCCGGAGGTATTTCTTGTGTAGCCTTACAGGGCGGGCTCCTCGCTTCATCTTTGAGTACCACCACTTCTAAGTATCAGGCCACTTTTAGCTTTCTAGTGTCCAAAATTATTTCTCATGTAATTTTTGGAGCATTACTTGGACTTCTTGGTTCCATTATTACTATTACTCCTACAGCCCGAGGATGGCTGCAAATCGCCTTAGCAATTTATTTAGTAGGTGTTGCTTTTTCCATACTAGATCTTCACCCCTTCTTTAGATACTTTATTTTTACTCCACCCAAATTCTTGGCTAGATTTATCAGACAACAGTCTCAAGCTTCCAATATCGCTACCCCTGCGCTTATGGGGGCTTTAACAGTTTTTATACCCTGTGCTGCAACTCAAGCCATGTCTGTAGTTGCCTTGAGTACTGGCAACCCGCTCACAGCTGCTGCTTTACTTGGTGCTTTCACAGTAGGCACCACACCACCCTTTTTAGTCTTAGGATGGCTATATCAAAAATTTCAACAAGCATATTCAAAGTATTTCCACGCAATGGCATTTGTGGTCATGATTTTTATGAGTCTATATTCATTAAATAACGCGCTCACCTTATTAGGTTCAATTTATACCTTTAGTAATTTTGTGGAAGCAGCAGTTAATCCTCGACCCAACTCAGCCGTCGCTGCAACCTTATCTGGAAACTCTCAAGCTATCACTATCAATGTTACTGATGCGGGGTATAGCCCAAGAAATATCAATCTCAAAAGTGGCGTCAAGACCAAACTAATCTTACAAACTGATCACACTCAAGGTTGTTCACTCTCCTTTACTATTCCTACACTTAATCTAAGCAAACTCTTACCAAGTACTGGTACAGAAACATTAGAATTTACTCCCTCAACGAAAGGACCACTCGTCTTCTCATGTTCTATGGGCATGTATAGTGGTGTATTTAATGTTATTTAAATCAAAACCCAAGGGTACACAATATAAATTTTCTATTACAGGTTTGGATTGTAGTTCCTGTGCTGTTGATATCGATTTAGCCCTAGAAGAATTAGACGGTGTCCATAAATCCAATACTATTTTTGCAAAAAATACGACTCAAGTAGATATCGATGAAAATTTAGTAAAACCTTCACAAATTATTCATCATCTTAAGAATTTAGGCTACACTGCTACAGTCTTAGAACCAAAATAGATGCTTATCACCAAAGCCTCAGGACTTACCGAAGAATTCAAAGAAGAAAAAATTTCCAAGTCTCTTGCTGCTGCTGGCCTTGATCCAGATTTAATTTCACAAGTAATAACAGATCTAAAAGATTTTCTCAAACCAGGTGCTACCACCAATGAAATTTATGATCGAGTCAATGACTTTTTACGAGTCAGATCACTCTTTAAGTATGCCTACAACTACGATCTCAAACGTGCCATCATGAAATTGGGTCCAACCGGTTATCCTTTTGAAGAATTCGTCGCCAAGGTCTTAAATACCAAAGGATATAGCACTAGAGTAGGACAGATTTTACCTGGTCGATGTCTTTCTCACGAAGTAGATATTGATGCTAACCACGCTTCCACCCATTATTTAATCGAGTGTAAATTTCACAACCAACCCGGCACCAAAACAGATATTCAAGTTGTCCTCTATACCTATGCTCGTTTCATGGACCTTTCCGAGCAAATACACAGTCTTCATCCAGAAGAAGTAGTGGTTCCTTGGTTAATTACAAATACGAAAGTGAGTAAAGATGCTATCACTTATGCCAACTGCCGTCAGTTACAAATTACTTCATGGACCTACCCGGAAGAAACCTGTCTACGCCGACTAGTCATAGAAAGTGGATTGCATCCCATTACTTGTCTTAACTCTCTTCGTGAGGATCAGCTCTATTCACTCCTGCACAAAAATATTATCCTCTGTTCAGATCTCTCCGAAGCTCTCAAAAGAGGGGAACTGGCCGATGTTTTTGATCAAAAACAAAAACACGAACTAGTCAAAGAACTCAATGCTATACTCATGATCAGTTATTAGCAATAAAGCTAGCTATGAACTTCAAAATCTTTGTCACTCTCGCTGTTTCAAGTCTCTTTCTTACTGCCTGTACCAATTCCAATACTGTCACTCTAGATACCTCAAAAGACGAAAAATCTCAGGCTCAAGCCGCTCTTAAAATTGGCCAAATCATGGAAAAAGGTGGTCAAGCAGTTTGTACCATTACTTCCCTTGAAGCTGACGCCTCGGTTACAGTTATGTCTATTTCAGGTAAGAAAATGAAAATTGTAGGTAAAGTGGGGCCAAGTGCTACAGATGGCGTCATGATTAACGATGGTGAATACACTTACCTTTATGACACAGGTTCTACAACTGGTATGAAAATGAAGAACCCAACCGAAACAGAAGCTAAAGAAATGGAAAAAGACGCCAAAAAAGCCTATGAAGATCTTCCCGAGTCGGTAAAGTCAAATGAGTATACTTCTGAATATGACAACGAAGAAAAATACAAAATCGAGTGTAAAGAGGGTAATGTTGCTGCCAGCGAGTTTGTCCCTCCTGCCAACATCAAATTTACCGATCCTTCTGAAATGATGAAGCAAACTCTCAAAGATATACCAGGCATGCCCACCATGCCAGCTATGCCAGATTTCCAAAATCAGGAATAATCTTACAATCCCAAGATTAGACTTCGATAAGCATCGCTGTCAGGACTATTTAAGAGGTCATCGAAATATCCAGAGTATATTGCAACTTTCCTAAGAATTTCCTCGCGCCTTTTTGTGATCAAACCCCATTTAACTAGATTATCGATCCACTCGTCCTCCGGTGCTTCATCTTTAGCTTTGTGCAAAGTCCACTTGGCCAATGCTGTCCAAAAAATTTCTCTAAATTGTCTTTCTTTAATTAGTTTTCTTAAAGGCATACTTAATAATTTCTTTTGAGCACTAGTATTCATCGTTACAAACTCCCTTGCAGATATTTGAAACATTACTGTCACCATCGAATCTACAGAAAAGTTTGGATAAAATTCTCCTAATCTTGCCACTGCTTCTTCAACGTTAGCAAAACCATCTAAAGCCAGTAAAATCGGATCTATTTCTTTAAGTGGAGCCGTGAATGTTTGGATTTCTATCAAAGGGACAACTTCCTTTTCATCGACACAGTTTGCAATCAACAACTGTCCACTCTCAATCTGACTATATTTATCACTTTGTCCTCTTACCGTGGTCAATTTTACACAGCCTTCAAGCGCTTCTTTGTAATTTCCACCCATATACCTCACCACACTAAATTGTTCACCCAATCTATCCAGGTCCCATTGTCGAAAGTCATATGTTACTGCTCGTAGAATCTCTAAGTCACGAACCGCTCGATTCCACGCGAGTTGTGCATAATCTATTTCCAATTCCGGTATCGCTTTTCTCTTTCTTTCCATGACCCTGAATATACCACTATCAGCTAATCTTCAGGAATATGTGTAAAATTAGCCACATTATGAAGATTCTTGTTGTCGAAGATGAAATTCGACTCGCCCAATCTCTGCAAAAAGGACTGCAAATCGAACATTATGAAGTCGATTTAGTTCATCAAGGTGATGACGCTTTAGATAAAGCACTTCATGTAGATTACGATCTAATAATTTTAGATCTAATGATCCCTGTAATAGATGGTCTAAAAGTGGTAACAGAACTTCGAAACTCTGGGAAGAATACCCCTATTTTGATACTTTCTGCCAAGTCTCAGCTGGCAGACAAACTCTCAGGTTTTGCCTCTGGAGTAGATGATTATCTCACCAAACCTTTTTCCTTCGAGGAATTACTAGCTCGCATCAGAGCTATTAGTCAACGAGAGAAAATACCTCATTGCCAGTCACTTAAATACGATGACCTAATTCTCGATATTGTCGCAAGGGAAGTTAGTAGAGCTGGTCAATCAATTACACTAACAGCCAAAGAATTTAAGCTCTTAGAGTTTTTTCTACGTCACCAAGAAAAGGTTCTTTCCAAAGAACAAATCATTGCCTATGTCTGGGATTATGACGCAGAAATACTACCTAATACAGTTGAAGTTTTTATCAAATCGCTTCGTAAGAAAATCGATGCCTCATTTCCAAAGAGCAAAACGCTAATTCAAACCATCCGTGGATTTGGTTACAAACTTCAGTCCTCCAATGTTTAAATTCGCCAGAATTAGACTCACTGCCTGGTATCTAATCATCATCATGTTAGTGAGTGTCTCGTTCAGTCTAGTCGTTTACCGGCTAATGACTTTTGAGTATGAGCGATTTCTTCGCATGCAGAGAAATCGTTTAGAGTTTCGATTTGGACCTCCAACAATTCTAGTTGATCCAGAGATTATCAACGAAGCTCACCAAAGACTTATCTGGATTCTCATTAGTATCAATGGTGGCGTAATGTTACTTTCAGGGGTAGGTGGTTGGATACTTTCAGGTCGAACATTAAAGCCTATTCAACGTGCCATGGATGATCAAAAGCGCTTCATTTCAGACGCTTCACATGAACTAAAAACACCAATTGCCTCACTAAAAACCGCTCAAGAAGTTGCCCTAAGAGACACCAAGGCTACCAAAGAAGATTATCGCCAAGTTGTCACTCAAAACCTTGATGACCTAAATCGCCTAGAACGACTAACCCTCTCACTACTTGAACTCTCAAAAGATAACAATTCCAATAAACGC
>CAZBFU010000010.1:0-5010 GCA_964491365.1 uncultured Pseudomonadales bacterium | reverse complement strand
GTTGATCAAGGTTTTGGTATCGACTCCTCACTACATCAAAAAATATTTGACAGGTTTTATCGAGCAGATGAATCGCGAAATCAACACACTCCAGGATTTGGACTAGGACTTTCAATAGCCCAGAAACTTACCAAAAAATTGCAAGGTCAGCTTTCTTTACAAAGTGAAGTGGGCGAAGGTTCGGTCTTTACTCTTACTATTCCTCTTCAGGCTAAATTCAGTTAATCAAATTATCATCACCTCAATTAATTATGAAATTACTTACCCGCAAGAATCTGATCATTGCTGTGTTAATTCTAGGTGGCATTATCCTCGTCCGTCAATTTACTAATAAATCTGCATCAATTACTTATCAGACTCAAGAAGTTGTCCGAGACACCCTAGTTTCTTCTATAACTAGTTCGGGAACTATCAATAATACAAGTTTCACTTCAATTAGCTCATTAGCCTCTGGATCAGTATCCAAGGTTCTTGTCAAAGATGGCGATACTGTCAAAGCAGGTCAAACTTTAGCCACCTTAATTCTCGATGAAGCAGGTAGACTTGCCTATCTTCAAGCCTTAAGTAGTTACCAATCTGCAAGTAATAGTCTTTCTTCTGCCAAGAATTCTCTCAACACCCTTCAAAGTAGTTTATTTGCAGCAAACCAAAAGTTTATCAACGATGCAGTTGCCAGAGAATTATCAACCGATGATCCAACATTTATCCAGCAACAAGCAGATTGGAAAGCCGCAGAAAATAATTACCTAAGACAATCAGAAGTTATCAAACAAGCCCAGTCCGCTCTCTCTCAAGCTGCCCTTTCGCTCAAGAAGTATTCCAACACCATTACTGCTCCATCTTCGGGGAAACTCTCAGGATTCTCGCTTCAAGAGGGTCAGCTTTTTACTGGAGGTGAATCAGTCAAAGTTGCCAATATCTATACCGGTGCCAAACCATCATTAACCGTCAACCTCACAGAAATAGATATTCTCAAAATCAAACCTGGTCTAAAAGCAAATATTACCCTCGATTCACAAACAGACCAATCATTTACTGGCAAAGTAGTCAGTGTCGATAAAGCCGGTACTCAAACTTCAGGAGTGTCTGTTTACCCAGTCTTTATAGTTTTTGATCTTCCTGCTGATTCTGTCCTACCCAATATGGCCGCTACTGCCAATATCATTCTCGATCTTAGTCCCAACACACTTTCAGTACCCACCTCTGCTATTACTACTTTAAACAATCAAAGTACCGTAAGAGTCTTAGAAAATGGTCAACCAAAAGAAGTAATTGTGACTTTAGGATTAAGCAATGATTCTTCTACCGAAATTCTTACTGGTCTAAATGAAGGGGACCAAGTAATTACAGGAACTATCTCCAACTCTACTGCATCTACACCAACCACTTCAGTTTTCAGTAGTTTTGGGCGAACTCCAGGGGCAGGTGGTGCTTCAATTAGAGTTCGATAGATCATATATGGCCAACCTCATTAGTGTTAAACATATTACTAAGAAGTACCAGATAGGCTCGGTAGAAACCGTAGCCTTGGCTGATATAAGTTTTAATGTAAAACAAGGAGAGTTTGTGGCAATTATGGGACCTTCTGGTTCAGGCAAATCTACTCTCATGCATATTTTAGGTGCCCTTGATCTGCCTAGTTCTGGAGAGTATTTACTCAATGGGCATCGAGTTGATCAATTGAGTGAAGACGAGCTTGCAGACATCAGAAATCGTGAAATAGGTTTTATATTTCAATCTTTTAATCTCCTGCCCAGAACTTCTGCCCTTGAGAATTGTATTCTCCCTATGACTTATGCTGGCATACCCAGGAGTCAGAGAATTGAAAAAGCCACCAAATTATTACAAATGGTGGGGTTAGGGGACCGAATTCATCATGGTTCCAATCAACTTTCCGGTGGTCAACAACAAAGAGTAGCCATCGCCAGGGGGCTCGCCATGGATCCTTCGTTGTTACTAGCCGATGAACCTACTGGCAATATTGCTTCAGCTCAAGCCGATGAAATCATGAAAATATTTCACGATCTTCATCTTCAAGGACGTACCATCATCATGATTACCCACGAGCCAGATATAGCCGCACACGCCAAACGAGTCATTACTATCAAAGACGGTAAGGTACTTTCAGATAAGAAAAACTAATATGGATTTTATTTCACTCTTCAAAGAATCAATCTCAACTTTAAAAGTCAATAAAATGCGAACAGGTCTGGCAGTTTTAGGGATAGTAATTGGCATAGGTAGTGTTATCACTCTTGTCTCACTTGGTCAAAGTAGTCAGCGAGCAATTTCCAATCAAATTCAATCTTTAGGTTCAAATATGTTAACCGTCATTCCTGGTAGTCAATCTTCTGGTGGTGTTAGAGGTGCTTCTGGTGGTGGTACCACTCTCACCAAAGACGATGCTACCGCCATTATTAATGCATCTCTTTCGTCAGTAAAATCTGTCTCACCAGAAATTACTTCTCGCACTCAAGTAGTAGCAGGACGCAATAACACCAATACTCAAGTCGTCGGTGTGACTGCAGCATATGCATCGATTCGTAATATTACCTTGAGTACTGGTTCATTTATTAGCGATAAAGATGTCAGTTCTATATCCAAAGTAGCTGTCTTGGGATCTCAAGCCGCCCTTGACCTTTTTGGTGAAAGTGCCACTCCACTTGGTCAAAGTATTCGTATTCAAAATCAAACTCTTACAGTGGTGGGAATTGCAAAATCAAAAGGAGGTACGGGCTTTAATAATCCCGACGATATGATTTATGTACCACTTTCAACAGCCTCAAAACAATTATTTGGACAGGACCATTTGAGTAGTATTTCTATCGAAGCCAAAAGTGCAAATCAAATGGTGCAGGCGCAAGATGAAGTTGGATACTTACTACTAGCAAGGCACAAAATTACTGACCCTACCTCTGCCGACTTTTCCATCTTCTCCCAAAACGACATCCTTTCTACCGCTTCATCAGTGACAGGTACTTTTACCGCTCTCCTAAGTGGCATTGCTGCTATTTCACTATTAGTAGGTGGCATAGGCATCATGAATATCATGTTAGTCACAGTTACCGAACGTACCAGAGAAATCGGTTTACGCAAAGCCCTTGGGGCGAGACAAAAGTTAATCATTACCCAGTTTTTAATCGAAGCAACTTTACTAACTGTAATCGGTGGGATAGCAGGAGTTGTGTTGGGGGTAGGTGCTTCCTATATTATTTCTAAATTCTTAAGTACTCCTTTTGTTGCTTCTGTTTCTTCGATTCTTTTATCTCTTGGAGTTTCGTGTGTCATTGGCATTGTTTTTGGCTGGTATCCAGCTTATAAAGCATCGAAACTTCAGCCAATCGAAGCACTTAGATACGAGTAATTATTAATTATAAAAAACTATGAAACCACAACCAATTCAAATTGTTGTAGTTCTTATTCTTTGCGCCGCCTCTTTCTTTGGAGGTACCTTTTATCAGTCCAAGAAAACTCCTACCTTCGGCGGTAATTTTAACCGTACCGGTAACCCTATGATGATGCGGCCAGGATCAGGCAGTGGCCAAACAGGTGGTCCACGACAAATGGGTTTTAGACCTGTCTCGGGCGAAGTAATTTCGGTTGATGACAAAACCATTACCGTCAAATTAACTGACGGAAGTAGTAAGAATGTCTATTACTCAGACAAGACAACGGTTAACAAAGCTCAACAAGCGACCATCAAAGATATCCTCGCTGGTACTAAAATTGCCGTCTTCGGTAATACTGGAACAGACGGTAGTGTCACGGCAAATTCTATTCAGATCGACCCAACTCTCATGATGATGGATGCCCCAAAATCTGCTAACTAACGAGAAAGTCTGTATGAGTAGATTACTGATCCCAATAGCACCAATATAGGGATTGCAATCAAGTAAAAAGTAATGCTAGGGACCAAAAGCCCTAGCATTAAAAGTGGTGAACAAATCAATAACCATTTTCCTGCCCATTTATGGGTTTTGTTCCACACATTCTCTGATGAAAGTGTCCAGGGAGTTCGAATTCCTACTGTCCAATTTTGCTTTGCATTTTTCATCACAAATCCAATATAGGTAAATAGAATCGATAAGCCTGGTGCGATCAATTGCGTCATGTTCACCGCATAGCCCAAGTTAAATAAAATTACCAAGATTTGCATATAAGATAGGAAAAGCATCATCAGCAAGACTAAGCCTTCGTAGATGGTAGAAAATGTCTTGATGTTTTTTACTTTAGGGTCGAGTCGAGGTAATACCAACATCAAACACAAAAGCCCCAACATCAACGCAGGCATCATAGTCAAAAACCAAAACTTTTCCGTGTAACCATTAACCTTATTGGCTAGGTCCCAATGAGTTGCCATGAGATTGGGTAATTTAGCATAGAAATTCCAACCAATTAGTGTTGTGGCTCCTATCACCGCCATGCTGACTTTTCCTATCGTCAATTTCACTAATTTAATCTTAACACTTTCAGTAAATCTTAAGTTCCAAAGTCTATATTCATCAATAGAAAGGAGGTGATTAATATCAAATATTCAAAAACAGCTTTCATCACCGGTATCAGTGCCTTAGCTCTAGGACTTGGCGTCTTCGGAACTAGTGTAGTTAGAGCCAGCGATGAAGTAAAAACCAATTCCATGAGTAGCTTAGTCAGTATGATTGCATCCAAGTTCGGCCTAAACGAAGCACAGGTGCAGACAGTATTCGACGCCCACCGTCAACAAATGCAGCAAACGAGACTCGATGAAATGAATACCAAAATCGACGCTGCAGTTACCGCTGGCAAACTCACAGCCGCCCAAGCTGCAAGTTTAAAGTCGAAAATGAAGGAAGTTCACAGTGTCATTGCAAAAACTCAAGGTGAACGAAAAGCATCACATGACGAACTGAACACCTGGGCAACTTCACAAAACATTGATCTTTCTTCTATCCTAGGAGAATTTCAAATGCGAGGTGGCCGTGGTCGAGGTCAACGACCAGAATAATTTACTCCCCGCTGCGCGCGCGGGGA
>CAZBFU010000009.1:13342-24420 GCA_964491365.1 uncultured Pseudomonadales bacterium | reverse complement strand
AATTCTAGATTTAATTAATTCCCAATTCGTATGAGTTTTAGAATTGTTGATGTATGATACTGAAAGCGAATTACCGGTTCGAGTCCAGGCTCGGCAATATTAGTTTTAAAAGAAAATATATGGCAGAAAGATTTAGAGATTTAAATCGAGAACAATTAATAGGTTTACTGGGTAAATCAGGTGAAAAGAGTGGTCTAAGCGAAGACGAATTAAACGAGGTGCTTGCTAGACTTTATACTCCTTGGTTGATTAAGGATGCACCGAGAGAATTAAGTTTGGAGGCTATCGACTCAATGGGATATTTAAGTTTAGTAGATTTATTAGGTCCATCAGGCCAAAGTAGTGGATTGACAGAAGAGATGTTTAATAGGGTTTTGAAAAGATTGCAACAATTAGGAGAGTTGGATAGAGTATTCGGAATCAAACTAAGACAAGTTGAACAAAGTACATGGGGACCATCGATCAGAGGGTGGGACTGCGGAGATAGTGGATTTGACGACTAGGTCTTGCAAATGAATCACTTTACTGGAGCATCGCGGAAATGAAAGTACCTCGGATGACATACAGCAAAGGTGGTCGCACTTATGAAACTGCTGAATTTCTAAAAATGGTCATTAGTCACATAAATACACACACAAAACAGGTTAGAAAGTTAAAGATTAATAATTAACATACAATAATATTTACTATGACTACAGAAACAGAAGCTGGAAAAGGTTCGTCTGGTTTACCAAATGAAGCGAGTACTGAAAAACTAGTGTTTGGTCCACGTGAAGCAACAATTGAATTTGCACGATTACCTCTTGATGCTAGTGAAGGAAAAATAGAGGATTTGTTAAGTAAACTAGATCCAAGAGCTCAAGTAAGGTTTTTCGACACACTTGCTTATGACCCAGTACGATCATTCAGATCACTTGTAGGTGGACAAAAGGGAAGAGAAAAAATTAGAAGAAACGCAGGTATTGGATCAAGGTTGATAGTAGAACTGCAAGAGAAAAGAGTAACTCCACTGGCAAAGATGACAGAGGAAACACTTAAGTTATTGCCTAAACCACTAGCTGTAGCTGAAATACTAGCTGACTTGAAAAACCCAGACGGAACAAGTTTTAGACTTGACAGAAGAGATCCAAATATAGCGATAATTATTGAGTTACTTAGTAGAGTTGATGGGATAAGGCAGTTAGCTCTTTTTAAAGGAGTTTATGCTTCTTCTCAGACATACACTCGATCACAAACAACCTATGAAGGACATGGAACGGGTCGATACTCTTCAGAAGGTACTGGAAAGTATCATCACTTAATTGCGACACCAGTTGCTGGTGAAATTGTAGAGTTCAAAGTAACAAACGAAGCAACCTCTGATAAGCTAGACATGAGTCCTGAATCTCATTTGAAAGCGATTGAAAAAGCTCTGGGTGAAGGTTTAGCGCCACGAATTAAACAAGCACTGGCAGTGGCTATGCAGATGTTTGAAAATAGTAAGTTTAGAGAAGAAGATAAAGTGTTGGCTGCAGAAAAATTGAGATTAATAACTGAACTTTGCCAACAGGCAGAAGACATTTTGGATAAAATGCCAAGAGTTCTAGAAATGCTTACAAAAAAAGTAGCTGATCCAGAATTCTCAACTGGTCGTGAGGAGGAAGAGCGTGAGTTTATTGAGTTGAGAGTAAAGTTTGATAAGATTTTTGGCCAAGCAAGACTTGTAAAAGACGATAAAGGTGAAAGAGTGGTGGAATGTTATCAACTAGATAATCATGATGATAGTACATTACTTAGACTTTATAAACTTTACGAAAATGCGACGTACCCCTTTTGGTTTACTGATAGATTGAGTCGTATGAAGTTAGCCCCAACAAGCTATGGCTATAGTCCTTACGGACTAAAGAGTCTTAGATCCATTGAACTCTTTTTGATGCAACATGTATT
This sequence comes from uncultured Pseudomonadales bacterium, assembly GCA_964491365.1. Taxonomy (GTDB): domain Bacteria; phylum Patescibacteriota; class Microgenomatia; order UBA1400; family MFAQ01; genus CAZBFU01. The sequence continues at coordinate 22,494 of CAZBFU010000009.1, read as the reverse complement.
GGAAAATTAATATTAACGACGAGGTCTTGCAAATAAAGAACCACCAGGACGCGTGAAAGTCGCTGGTGGCTCTTTTTTTCTAACTAAGCTCTTCTACCGGAAAGTACCTGCCACAAGAAAATAGTGACGCAAGCACCCATTACACCGACTACCATACCTGAGATATTCATTCCATTAGCTGTAGGAGTGGCGGGAGAAATAAAACCAAATAACCAAGTTCCAACCATGCTGCCCACAATACCAACAATGATGTTGGCGACGGTACCCATTTGACCGTCAGTTTTCATAATAAGTGAGGCGAGCCAACCAACAATGCCTGCAAGAATCAAGGTAATTATAGTGTTCATACTTGCTTTCTAATTAGTTAATAATTTGACGCTTTGCTTAAGTATTCATAAATTACTTTGCAAAGTAATCACTTAAACTTATTTAAGAAATAGCCTCCTTTCTTGATGAGTAAAAGTTATTAACTTTTTGTTGGCAATCTGAAGTAAATTATACAGACTTAGACTAGTATAGTCTATGATTCGAAAGAGGCTGTTAAACCGTAGGATCCTACATTTATCTACAAATTGTGAATCAGGTATTCCATTTAAAGAAGCTAATGTATTAAATATTTTTGGCTTAGTTTTTTAAGAAAGTTTTACTAAGCTATTACAATTAAGTTCGATATGGTTTGATGTCGTTGAAAGCAGTTGCGATTTACTTTACTATGAAGGTATGAAGCAAAACGTAGGCGAAGCCGATAAGGCCATCAGAGTTATCATTGGTACCCTAGTTCTTTTCTGGGGCTTGTACAACCGCAATGTCCTCGGACTTGTAGGTGTTGTCTTACTCACCACAGCATTCGTGGGTTTCTGCCCATTGTATTCTGTCTTAGGATTTTCGACAGGTGAGAAGTCAGCTCCTAAAGCGGTAGCATCAAGTGTGAAAACACCTAAAGCTGTAGCAAAGAAAAAGGTTGCCAAGAAGTCAGCTCCTAAAAAGGCTGCAAAGAAAACCAAGAAGCGCAAATAGGCTTCTACTGAATTGAAATTTAAAAGACTTCGTAATTATGCGAAGTCTTTTTTTATGTCTTCAATTAATTGTTTGATTTGAGTGGCAAGCTCATCCTCAAATTTGGGGTGAATTTTCTCATTCAAAAAGACGATGATGGTCGGACTGTAGGGCTCTTCTTCTAAGGTCGACATAAAATGGTGGTGATGATGGGGATGAAGTTTTTGTAAGACAAACTCAATGACACCTTGATGAAGGATGTCGTCGACCAACTGTTTGAGTTTACTTTTGTGATTTTCCGGACCTTCTAACTTTTCGATGAGGGTCGAGATTTCGTGTTTGGGAGTGAGGTGGTCGTAAAAGAGCATCATAGTTTTTTGGTAACTGGTCCTAGGGGGACTAAATTATCTGGATCGTCGATGAATAAAAATAGTATCAAACCCTTGCGTGAGCCTTTGTGAAGATTTAAGGCTTTCATGGTTTCTGGTGAAGCACCAAATTGCTTACCAGTCCAGTTGGCTGGTCCGGCATCAGCAATATCACAAACCACGCTAGTGCCATTGGCAGGATTGACGACAAGAACCTTACGATATTTGTACCACTCCCTAAGATAAGTAAAATCCGAATTCCAATTGGGTAAATATAAAGTTTGAGCTACACAATACCATTTCTCGCGAAGGTAATCTTGGGTGGTAAATTGTGATTTACTCTTGGCAAAGTAACCCCAGGCACCTAAACCTGGAGTGATGCCTGCGATCTGTTCATCGTCGTGATCGAGAAACGAATCACCTGGATATCGGGGTAGATGTTGTTCATAACCTACGAAACCGACTTGATGATTGAGAGTTTGACCATCAAGTGTAGCTTTGACGGTAATGCCAGTTGTGTCTTTGATGACAGACTCAATCACAGATGCTTGCTCTTCTTCGAGATTGGTGGGAGTGTGAGGAGTTATTGGAGATAATAATTTCTTGAGCTGATCGGTGACAGAAGCTTGTTTGGTACTGACGATAGCAGACTTGTTTTGTGGCGAATTGGGTACTTGAAGTGGTGTAACCAATAATGCCCCAGTTAAACCGACTCCGGCTAAGAGTCGAGTAGAACGTGCCCGAAGCTTGGCTGCAATAAGATAAGTGTCTTTGATAAACTTCTTCGCGGTGGCATGAGCACGCAAACGGGTGTTGAGTTGTCGCGAGCGCTTTTCGAGTTTGTCAGCAATGGTAAAGAGATCGGCCACATAGATAGTATACTTAAATTGTTCTATGGCAAGTTTGACAGAAACCGCACAAGTTACGAGGAGAGCGATCAATTATGGCGCAATTGGATTTGTGGCGATCACGATTTTGTGGATCGTGGGAGGTTTTGCAATCGATCTATACAAGAAATTAAATCCACCACCTGCTCCCCCACCGACGATGGATTTTGGAAAAATCCCTGCAATAGAATTGCCAAAAGAAGCCGGACGACCAACTTTGCAATTGGAATTACCGACAGGAGTGATGCCAGAATTTCCCGACAGGATGAGAGTTTATGAAGCTCCCACAAAGAGGAGTGGATTTTTAGACCCAGATAGAGCAATTGAAACAGCTAGATCGTTGGGTTTTATTTTCCGACCTGATCAGCCAACTGAAACGAAATATGTTTGGAACAATCAAGATGCCTTGGTGTCGAAATTGGAAATGGACATAGTCTCTGGCCATTTTGTCTTAACTCGAGCATGGCAAAATGATCCTTCTTTGTTGACTCTATCCAATTTTGGTTCTGACCAACAAGTGGTTACAGTTGTGACTAATTTTTTGAAAAAGGCTTCACTGATGCCAGATGACATTTCAGGAAACGAGAGACTAATAACTTATTTGAAAGCTGATGCGGGCAAATTAGTCCCTACAATATCTTTGTCTGAAGCAGACTTTGTCCAAGTAGATTTTTTCAGAAACACAATGGAAGAGATCGATCCCGAAACAAAAGATGTCGTGGCAAGCTATGACTACTACCGACCTGATCCTGATCGAGGTTTAATCAGAGCAGTAGTCTCTTCATCGAAAGAGGTTGGCGCCAACATTGTCAGTTTGGAGTACAACTACACCAAAGTTGATTACTCTAAAAATGGAACTTACCCCATTATCACTGGCGAAGAAGCATGGCAAGAACTGTCTAAAGGTGGAGGGTTTGTAACGGCTAAGTCTGGAAAACTGACTAGTATTGCAGTGAGAAGAATTAGACTTGGATATATCGATGCGGAGAATCAAAGATACTCAATGCCTGTATATATCTTCTTAGGCGATCAAGGATTTACCGCCTATGTAAGTGCAGTGACTGGAGCGGTACTGAAATAGCTACTTGTTGGAAAAGTTTTGATATGCCCAATCGATAAGAATCTTTGAGTCGGTGAAACGATCTTTGGAATCTAATACGGTGATGATTAAAGGTAAGTCATTGCGTACGACATAAGTCACCAAACACTCACCTGATTCTGGAGTCCAGCCGGTTTTCAGTCCTTTTACCCCTTCTAGGTCCAGTAAAAGGTTAGTTGATTCAAGGTCATGCTTGAAAGTTCCAGTAACATCACTAATGGTATGAGACTTGGTACCTACAATCTCACGTATGAGAGGATGCCTGATAGCGTTTATAGCTAGTAAGGTGAGATCTCGGACAGTAGTGTAGTGATCTGGATTATTAACACCAGATGGGTTGGTGAAATGAGTGTCTGTTAATCCTAGTTCATGTACGAGTGAATTCATTTTGGTAACAAAACCTGGATAACCACCGTCTGGGTAACTTTCTGCCAAAATCATGGCTGCGTCATTACCTGAGGGGACTAACAAACCATACAGAAGTGACTTAACGGTAAGTTGTTCATTTTCATAGAATTTAACTTTGTTGCCTGCTGCTTTGTAACCCTCACCGACAGTGAGGACCTGGTCTTCTTGGAAAGCTGAGAGGGCTACAAGGGCGGTGGCTATTTTGGTGGTACTAGCAGGATAAAAACGTTCATTACTACCTTGGGTATATAAAATATCACCACTGACAGGGTCGGCAATCATAATGCCACGTGCTGAAATAATTGGGGCTTGTTGACCTTTTGAAGAGATTTGAACAATGGGTGGTGTAACAGCGGAAAGGACTTTGGGAGATTCTTTGTGTAAAGGTAAAAGAGTTAAGACTGACAAAAAAAGAGTGGCCAAACAAAGGTGGATGAGTCGAAAGAGGCCAGTTTTGGGTCGCATACAAAATAATCTTAGCTTAATTTGTCTGGTTGCAAGACCTTGAGGGGTAAATCGACGCGCTCCATGTCGCGAGGAAAAAGTGAAGCTTCGCGAATGTTGCCAAGATTAAGAAGTTTCATGGTGGCTCGCTCTAGCCCATATGAAAATCCACCGTGAGGAGGCATGGCATATTCAAATGCTTGTAAGTACATGGTGAAAGACTTAGGGTCTAGTCCGCGAGACTTGATGGAAGCGACCAAGTCATCGTAAATATGAATTCTCTGAGCACCTGAGGCAATTTCTAAACCTTTATATAAGAGATCGTAACTTAAACAATACGCAGGATCTTTAGGATCAGGCATAGAATAGAAAGCACGCTTGAGAGTGGGAAAGTGTGTGATGGTCACAAGATCGCTACCATGTTCTTCAAGTGCCCAGGCAGCAATTTCTCTTTCATCTTCTGGCATGAGATCTTTTTCGGTGCGATGGTCAACTCCGGTGCGTTTAAAAATAATTTCTTGTGCTTCTCTCATGGTCAATCGAGGAACTTTTTGATCAACTTTTGAGGGTTCTACTTCAAGTAAAGTTAATTGAGCAGCACATTGGGTTTGAGCTTTGAGGATGGTTTTTGAAAAAGTTGACTCTAGTGCATCTAGAAGCTCTTCAAAATTTTCGATAAATCCAATCTCGCAATCTAGTTGGACTGATTCGACTAAATGACGAGTAGTAATGGATGGTTCGGCACGGTAAATATGAGAAATGGTAAAGACTCGTTCAAAAACGCCAGCCATCATCTGTTTGTAGAGTTGAGGACTCTGAACCAAAAAAGCATCGTAGCCAAAGTAAGAGATGGGCAAGACTTCGGCTCCACCTTCGGTAGCTGAGGCAGAAATGGTGGGAACAAACACTTCGGTACAACCAAGAGAAAGTGAGGCCTCACGAAAGGCAGCAGCAAGGGCGGCTTGAACTTGAAAGATAGCTTTGACTTTGGGGTGGCGGAGAGTGAGGGAGCGAAAATCTAGTAGCGTGGGTAAATTTAGTTCTAATTGAGCAACTGAAAAGTCAATCGGTAGTGGAGCGGCTTTGGAAACTAATTGGGCACTGCTGACGAAGATCTCGATATTTCCAGATTCGAGTTTGGGATTTTTTAGTTTCTCAGGGCGTGCATTAACTTGGCCGGTAATACTGACGATATCTTCAGATTTAAATTGACCCAAAATATCACTTGGACCGACGAGTTGAAGTAAACCTGTACGATCCCTAAGATCGATGAAGACTAATTTGCCATGATCACGACGATTGTGAACCCAGCCTGAAACTGTAACTGTCTCCCCTACTTTTTCTAAAATCTGCCTAATGGTAAGTCGCATGGGGCTAATTTTAGTTCATTAAAGCCTTTAAGTGAAGCCGAGCCTTGGCGGTTTTGGTAAATTTGAGCCAGTCTCGATTGAGAGCACGTTTTTGTTTGGACTTGATTACTTCCACCACATCACGACTTTTTAACAAATGACTTAAGGGTACAAGTTTTCCGTTCACTAGCACTTGGGAAAGAAAAAAAGGAAGCTCACTATGGACAGCAAAAGCAAAATCAACAGGAGTGGCATTTTCTGGCAAATCGTAGACATCACCTTTGGGTGAAAAAACATAGATTCGCTTGGAAAGTGCATCTAGTTTGAGATGATCTAGAAAAGTCGCGTCATCGGCAACTTGAGATTGCCATTTAGCAAGTTCTTCAATCCACTTCATTTTTTGTTTGGATTGCGAAGAGATGCCTTTTTCTAATTGTTCATCTGTGGCGCCTGACTGTTTGGCTTGTGAATATAGTGCATGCGAGGCGGCTCCGTACTCGGCTTGATGATGCATTTTTTCGTCTCTTATCTGGATTTCAAAAGTGAAATTGGAAGAACCAATGACTTTGGTGTGAAGCGATTGATAGCCGTTTGGTTTAGGCATCTGAATAAAATCTGAAATAGTTGATCCTGGTACGGGTTGCCAGTGTTGATGAACAAGTCCAAGAACTGCATAACAATCTGTAAGATTGGTGGTGATGATTCTGGCGGCGACAAGATCGTGAATTCGACTTAAGTTACCTTTGATTTCTGGCCGTTTAAGTTTATGGAACAAACTAAATAGACGTTTTTTACGGATTTCGACTTTGGCTTCTAGGTGATGTTCTTTGAGGATAGAACTTATGGATTTAAGTAATTCTTCATAGACACGATCAACTTTGGTCATAACCCGTTTGGTGAGTCGGGATACTCGAAGATAGGTTTTGGGATATGCGTAGGGAAAAGATAAATCCTCTAATTCTCCTTTAAGTAAACCCATACCTAATCGCTCGGCTAAGGGAGCGTAGATATTGATTGTTTCTAAGGCAATACGTCGCTGTTTTGAAATTGGAACGGCATCTAAAGTACGCATATTATGAAGTCGATCGGCTAAGCGGATGAGAACAACCCTAATGTCTTTGGCCATACTAATGAACATCTTGCGTAAGTTTTCGACGAAGTACTGGCTACGACTACCACGTAACTGCACCTGCCCTACTCTGGTGACCCCTTCGACTAGTTTGACAATTTGTGGATTAAATTTACTGTTTAATACCTGCAGGTCTGCTTGACCATGGTCAAGTGTATCGTGAAGTATGCCTGCAACGATGGTGTCTTGATCTACTCCCCACGAAGATAAGATTAAGGCTACTTCTAGAGGATGAGTAAGATAAGCTTGCCCATCGTAGCGGATTTGGCCAAGGTGTACCTGGTCGGCAAATTGATACGCTAGAGTGATGAGATTTTCATCTAATTTGCGGTTTTGAAGTCGCAGTGCTTTGAGAAATGCAGCCAGCTTCATAATGGCTATATTGTAAATGTTAAGATTGAGCCGTGGAGTATAGAAGAAAATTAACCAAAGATGAGGTTTTGTTGTTGAGTAAAGATTTGGTTATGGTAATGGAACTTTTTGAAAAAGCAGGAAAAGAAATTTACTTGGTAGGAGCGGGGGTTAGAAATATATTAATGGGAAAAACTCCAGTCAATTGTGATTTGACTACTAACGCTACTCCTGAGGAAACTTTGGGTATCTGTTCTGGTTTTGATCCCTTTTATGAAAATGATTTTGGAATGGTTGGAGTACCAATTGGTGATGAAGTTTTTGAAATTACAACTTACCGAACCGAAAAAGGATACAGTGATTTTCGTAGGCCAGATGAAGTAATTTGGGGAAAAAGCTTAGCTGATGATGTGGTGAGGAGAGATTTCACCATGAATGCAGTGGTGATCGGTAAAACAAAGGGTGAATATGAGGTTATCGATTTGGTGGGTGGAATTGCCGATTTTGATAACAACTTAATTCGTAGTGTAGGAATAGCGACAGAGAGATTTACAGAAGACCCACTACGGATGATGAGAGCGGTTAGATTTGCGGCGACATTACAATTTACGATTGAAAGTGAGACATTTGCTGCAATCATTTCTAAAGCGCCTCTTTTAGAAAAAATAAGTCGAGAAAGAATTAGAGACGAGTTTTTGAAAACATTAGCAAGTAAATTCCCTGCTGATGGAGTGAGAGTATTTTTGAATACTGGACTAATGAGTACGATTTTGCCTGAACTGGAAACTCTAAGAGCGGTGGGTCAAAATGGTCATCATACGTTGGATGTCTTGGAGCATAGTCTGGGAGCTTTGGAAAATTGTCCATCTAGTAACCCCATCGTGCGCTTGGCTACTTTGATTCATGATATTGGTAAACCAAAGGCTAAAAGAAATCGCTGTCGAGGTTGTCGAAAATTTTTGAAATACCCCAAAGTAGAAGATGGAAGTGTGGTTTGTGAGTACTGTCACTTGTCTCAACCTGAAAGAGAAACAATAACTTTCTATGGACACGAGGTGGTGGGTGAAAAAATGGCGATAGAAATTTGTAACAACTTAAGGCTAACCAATAAAGAAAGAGAGAAGATTGCCAAGTTAGTGCGATGGCACATGTTCTCGTACCAAAAGGAGATGACAGATGCTTCAATAAGAAGACTTATAAAAAACGTCGGCAAAGAAAATATTAACGACTTAATGCTCTTAAGAATTGGCGATCGGGTGGGAGGAGGCAGCAAAACTACCTCTTGGAGGTTGATGGAGCTTCAGAAAAGGATCGGAGAACAGCTGTTTGAGCCAATGGAGATAAGAGACATGGAAGTTAATGGAAAAGACGTGATGGAAATCTTGGGGGTGACACCAGGGCCTATAATTGGTAAAATACTAGGATTATTGTTTGAGGAGGTGATCGAAGACACGGCCAGGAACAAGCGTGACTACCTACTCGGACGAATCAAAGAACTTGCCAATGACACTAGCAGAAACAATCAGACCAATCCCAATCGAGACGAGCAGTGATGTCTTGAAAATAAGAGAAATTCTAAACTTCCTAAATACATCACGAGGCAGAGAAATGTTTATAGAACTAGCCACAAGGGAACTTGATCCAAACTTAACGATTGAAAGAATGACCCAGCTGATGGTGGGAGTGATAGAGTGTATGCCTCTTAATACGAGGGTATTTGGAGTGGATTTGCCGGATATTGTGATTATGTATGACCTTAAGGGAGTGAGTTTGGTTAAGATCCTAAGACAAGGACCAAGCCCTCTTTGGTACAGTATGGAAACCGATTTAAGTAAAGCAAGGGAGAAAGTAAGGCAAAACGTGAGATTGTCTAAACAATCGCCTGAGGGATTTGAGCCTAGAGTTGCTTTGAGACTACCACACAACAAACCTGTATTTGTGGTTGCTTCTGAGTTGAGTGCTCAAAGATTTTGTCAAATGTATTCAAGTGAAGCGATAGATGCTCTTCACAACGCTCTCGCTAAAACGATATCGCAGTTTAATTCTTAGTGAGTTTAACGAGGATAGGAACGGCGGTAAAAGGTGAAGAGTAAGTTCCAGAAATTGTACCGATAAGCAGCG
>CAZBFU010000009.1:0-13242 GCA_964491365.1 uncultured Pseudomonadales bacterium | reverse complement strand
GGAACGGCGGTAAAAGGTGAAGAGTAAGTTCCAGAAATTGTACCGATAAGCAGCGCAATGGCAAAACCTTTGGTTGATTCTCCTCCTAGTAAGACTAATGCCAATAACATGAAGATGATGGTGAGGGAATTGACCAATGAACGAACCATGGTTTCGGAGACGGCTTGATTGGCTAAATGATGAATATCCGCATTGGGAGTACGATGCTTGAGTTCTCGGATACGGTCGTAAACTACGATAGTATCGTGGACCGAAAATGAAAGAACTGTTAAGAAGGCAGTGACAAATAGGACATCCATTTGCAAGTTAAAAAAGTGAGCGAAAAGGGCATATAAACCGACCAACACAAGACTATCGTGGAACATGGCTAAGATGGCACTGATACCAAAATTTAACTTTTTAAAGGCTCGACTTATATGCCAAAGAAGTAAGGCTGAGGCAAGGGCAAGACCAACTAAGGTTTTCTTGAGAGTTTCTTGTGAAAGAGAAGGACCAACCACTTCAAATGATGAAATTTTCAAATCTGGTGAACTTGAGGCTACTTTGGTACTAAAGGCATCGACATCTTCTTGGGTTAGGGTATTGGCTAACATAGTGAAGTCACTCCCCGATTGAGATACCTGAGGATCGAATTTGGAAAACTCTTCGCGAAGTGTGGCGGAGCTTGAGGCGTAGTTGGAAAGAGTAAGTTTGGATCCGCCAGTAAAATCGATAGAAAGATTTAAGCCAAATTTAAGAATAGAAACAAGGCCAATAGCAATGACAATGAGTGAAAAAGCAAAATAATAGCGACTATAGCGCATCCAATCAAACATTTTTGGGTCGAGCTGATTGATAAAAGAATCTCATCACTGTCCGAGTAACAACAATGCCGGTGAAAAGAGAGACCAAAATACCGATTAAAAGCGTAAGGGCAAAGCCACGAACAGAACCAGAGGTATTTAGGAAATCCCAGTTTAAAGGATTGAAAAGAACCAAGCCAGTGATGATGGTAGCTAGATTGGCGTCTTTGATGGAATCCCAAGCGCGACCAAAAGCCATCTCAAGAGCAATGTTTTGGGGTCGACCTGCCCGAAGTTCTTCTTTGAAACGTTCAAAAATAAGAATATTACTATCTACAGCCATACCAACGGAAAGAATAAAACCAGCAATCCCTGGCAAAGTGAGGGTAATGGGAATTATCTTGTAAATCGTCATGGAAAGTAGAGTGTAAAAAACTAAGCCAAAGACCGAAACCAAACCCATGCCTTTATAAAAAAGAATCATGAAACCAGCCACAATGGCTAGACCGATTAAACCAGCTCTTAAACTTTGATTAACTGAAGCGGCACCAAGGGTGGCGGCAATGTTTTGTTGACTTAAAACCTTAACAGGTACTGGTAAGGCACCTGCATTGAGCTGAGTGGCTAGGAATTTAGCTTCTTCGATGGCAAAATTTCCAGAGATGATAGCTTGACCATTGAGAATCTCTGACTGTACGACAGGTGCTGAAATTACCTGACCATCTAGCATAATAGCCACGGGTTTGTTGATAAACTCTTTAGTCAAGGCTGCGAACTTATCTGCACCTTTACTCTTGAATTGAAGTGACACGGCGGGCTTACGATCTTGGGTTTCGAAGGTAACGGTAGCAGATTCTAGGTCGGCACCGGTCAAATCTGTAACAGCAAAATCAACAAGAGTTGGCTCTGCTCCTGCTGAAGCGACTGGAGCATAAATTGGTTTACCAAATTCTAGGGAAGCGGTTTTACCGATGAGGGCAAGGGCTTGTTGAGGATTGTCGACTCCAGGAAGTTCTACTATGAGGCGATAGCTGTCTCCTGAAATGGATGTTTTGACGACAGATTCTGAAACACCATAAAGATCAACTCGGCGTGAGATGACTGATTTTACTGACTCCAGAGCAGTCTGGCGACGATCTGAGGGTAATTGAGACATATCTGCTTCAAGAGTGACCTGTGTGCCTCCCTGAAGGTCTAAGCCTAGTTTGAATTGAAGATCTCTGGCGAAAGTACTTTGGCCTACTTTGAAATTGAGAGATGGTTGAGGTAGCTTGATCTGAAAGTTCTTGTTGAGGATATTGACTGACTTCTCAAACCCTCCTGGTAAATTGAGGTAGAGAGAAAAGAAAAAGAGAGTGAGAATGAAGAAAAGAGTCTTGAAGTGACGAGACATAATCTGGATTATAACTTTGTTTCTTTGAGTATTTTGGGGGAAAGTGAAAGTTGACGGGCTTCTTTGAAGACATATGTGACACTTGTCTGATCGAATGAAAAACTCACTTCGACTTTGTCCCCTGCTTTGACGCCAAGAGTACGGATAAATTTGGCAGGTAATGTAATGGCAAGCGAATTACCAGTTCTTAAGATTTTTTGTGTTGGCATATATTTAGAAATCTGTATCGTCGCCAATAATCATGATGCGAGGTTCTTTGAGAATGCTAGAAATAAAAGGATCTTTGCGTTGTAAACGATATGAAAATTCCTCCTCGGTCATGCATGAATAATTAACCTCAGCACCATATTCTTTCTCAGCATCTTTGGCAATGATATTTACTTGAGGCACGATGATTTTACCTACGAGAAAGAGATCGACAGTGTCTGGTTTCTTGGGAAGTCTTTTGATAAATCTGGTTGAGACAAAGGCAAATTTTACAAAACCTAACTTGGAGCGATTATCTAGAATTTCTTTGCCCAAACCATTGGTCTTGGCAACGATACTTAATAGATCGGCATAAAAAGGATATGACTCTTTGAAGGTGTAGTAAAGTCGATTACCACGGGTCTCACTTTTGACCATACCCTTCTCTTGCATACGTCCAAGCTCTCGCCTGACTGCATTGATTTCTTCTTTGACTGCTCGAGTAATTTCTCGAACATAGAACATTTGGCCGGATTGAGACAGGAAAAGTTTGACCAATTTGGCTCGGACTCGGGAGACCATGAAATCAGTTAATTTGGCCATAGCTTAATTATATAAGGGCAGGAAAAACTTAATTTGTAGCCTTAATTGTAGACTACTTGTGCGGTTTTGGGTACAACTTCTATCCAAATTTTACCAGGATTGAAATTGTATTCTTTACCTTTACTATCTTTGAATACAGTGCGATCTAAGCGATTCTTTTTGGCCCATGTGACCTGATCAACCTTTCCTCGATTGAAAATGAGGGCATTGCCTGAGCCAACCATGCCATAGAGCATGTGTTTGTTTTCATTGATGGGACCTGTTTCGGTGACGTATTGCACAACAATAGTGTCAAAAGCTAATTGCTGATTGGTGTTGCGATCGACATGAACGGTACCACCAGTATCTCGCTTATAAAGATTTGAAGTGGCATCAAAAGCCCACTTTACCGTGAATTGTGTAAAGTCTTTCCAGAAATCAAATGTAAGAGTGGTAGCATCTTTACCATCAGCTGAGACTTGGGCACTTTCTTTGAAGGTCCAGGCTTTGAATGTCTTGGTCCAGGGTTCATTCTTCTTGTCGACGGCTGTGAATCCTCGTTTAGCGGCGACCTTGAGAAGAGCATCGGTGGAACAATACATAGTGTGTTCAGTGGCGGTAGTATTACCTAAACGGTTATAGTCGCGCCAACATTCTTTGACAGAAAGCCCAAACTGATTGAGATCATTTGCCCCATACCAGCCATAATCTTTGATTTGACCAAGGGCGTCTGATTTACCAGGTAAATTAGCACCGCCGACGTGGACATAAATTGGGAATTTACTGTATTCACTGGCCATGTCTAAAAAGTAAGTACGTGCAGAACGAACTGGTCCGACGATTAAATCTCGGGTTGAAGACTCACAATAGTAGAGAGCCATAAAACGAGTAATGCCACCTTCGGCAACCGCTTCGTAAACGACGTCTGCGGTAGAAAGTCCTGATTGTGGTCTGGCTTCGAAATGATTTTCTATCATGACTGCCATCGGTCGTCTGGTTTCCCAAAGATTTTTTTCGGTAAGAGTGTAGTTAAGTCCGTTGAGTGGACACATTTGATCCTTTGCTTCTCCACTGGGAATTTCAACGAGTTGTTTGCCTGCGGCGGGAGTAATTTCAGCTTGTTTACCTCCACCGTTCCCTGAGTCGACTGGGGAAAGTAAATTCATGTCTGAAGGAATGACAAAAAAACCAGCTAAGCCGCCAATTAAAAAAGAAACAACAACAAGCAATGGAAAAGGTAGTTTTTTGAGCATGGATTATTTTGATTTAAGAGTATCTCTGATCACGGTCATTTCTTCCTTGCTTAGTGTTTGCTCGGGACTCTGACCACGAGTAAGAGGTTTAGCATACACCCGAGTATTTTCTCGGCTGTGTAATGAGCTTATCACAACACCATTCCCTTCTGCATCAGTTAAACAAAGAATAAAACTTTGATTGCCGCCTGTATCTTTGAAGGGATTAAAACGCTTGAAACCTAATTTTTGATTGTATGACTTGGTACTGGCAACAAAATCGTTGAATTCTTGACTTAATACTTCTAATTGATTATTTTCAGATTTTTGATGTTTGATTAAGCTCTCAAGTGAGCTTACTAAGTCCTTGCGATCAAGACCTTTGGTAAGAGAATTTACAAGTGTATAGAGGCGTACTGAAAGAAACAAAGCAGACAGGGAAACTAGAGTTAAAACTACAACTAGAAGCGAAAGTGTTCCGGTAGACATGGATTGAACTTGATTGTAGCAAAGAAGGCTATAATGAGCTCATGAAAAAAAGAAGAAGTCGGGTAAGTAAAGTGCGTGCTAGTAAAAAAAGAGCGGTAGAAACAGGAGCTTATGAAATTGATATTAAAGCGATTGATAAAAAGAAAACTACAAGCAATAAACTAACCGAAATTCCCACATCGATACGATTTCTTAAGGCTGACTTGACAAGGGTACTGGTACTCACTATGCTTGCGTTAGCCTTGGAACTGCTGCTTTATTTAAAGCTGAAGTAGCTTTGGACAGGCGATAACAGGAAAGGAGGTGAACTAAAAGATGATCATGTACTGTGTAAAATGTAGAGCAAAGAAAGAAGTAACTAAATTCGAAACTTTGACCATGAAAAATGGTAAGCCAGCAGCACGTGCTGTTTGCCCAGATTGCGGCACCAAAATGTTTAAAATTGGAGCCAAATAAAACTTCTTAACCCGACCATGTATAGCAAATGCTAGAGGTCGGGTTTTTTAGTGGCTTGAGCGAATCCTATCGCATCTCTTTCTTGAAAGATTTGTGCCAGTCTTCGAGTAGACTTTTGACTAAATCTTTGGATCCTAAACCAAGGGATAAACCGAGGGCAAGCGCGAGCATGCTCACAAACCCAATAAATAAAGTGTCAATAAGATTCTTAGCAATACCTAACTGAGAAAAGGCGGCTAGAACGGCAAAGGTAATGGTAAGGTAAGAAGTAAATTTACCCATGACGCGTGAGAGCTTGAGATCGAATGATCCGAAAGCGCCTTTGATAAGTTTCTCAAAAATACCGGCTAGGACTACACCGACAGCAAGAATAAATATTGCCGCAAAGATGGTGGGCAAGTAGCCTAATAAACCGTTGAGGACTTGAGTGACAGTAGATAATCCTAGAATATTAATGGAAGCGACAAAGAAAACAAGGATGACTAGATAGCGAACTAGCTCTCCCAGGAGAGTCTCGATTTTGTTGGTAACTTCGGCATTCTCAAGAACTTCTTTGAAACTAGTTTTGGCAATGAGATCACTGACACGTAAGACTTCTAAGATTTTTACGACAATAAATTTGAGCCATTTTGACAGAATAACTCCTACAAGGAACACAATCAAAGCCCCAATTACTTGAGGTAGAAAGGTGAGAAAGCTGCCGACGACTGAGGCAAGTGCTTGGTTAACAGATCCCTGAATTTGGGAAAAAAGATCATTAGACATAATTTGATGCTATAGATGTACTAAATGGAAGTCAAGTTTTAGCGGGTTAATGGGTGATAAAATAAGCGCTGACAGGGTCCGAAGAGATGCCCCCGCCTTTGGCGGGGGAGGAAAGTCCGGACAGCATAGACCGTGGTGGCCTCGCCCTAAGCGGGGTCTCTCGGATAAGTAATTACCGGGACGCGATAGGGCCACAGAGACGAGCAATGTGAAACGCCCCCGATTTATCGGGGGCGCTGCCAAGGTAACTTGGTGGTGTTGGCAACCCGCCCTGCTGCAACCTCCGACCGATGTCGCTATTAGGTGGTCTATCCGAATTCCGCCTTAAAAACGGAATGCGCATCAAAGATTGAGGGCATAGACAGATATCTCTTATCTAAAACAGAATCCGGCTTACGAGACCCTGTCAAAAAAAAGAAAATTAGGATTCGAGTTCGACGAGTTTGTCGTTGGGATGCTTGCGAAGATGTTCAATAATAACTCTGACGGATATGACAAAGGGGAGAGAAAGAACGGCTAAAAGTGCCCCACCCAATTGATACCCAATAAGGATGGAGAAAATGGTGATGACAGGGTGAATTCCGGAAGCTTTTTGCATGACCTTGGGAACGATAAAATTATTTTCGAGTTGCTGAATGAGGATGGTTAAGCCTAAAGTAGCGAAACCATGAGTAGGTGAGATTGAAAAACCAACGATGACCGCTGGCACCGCAGCAATGGTGGGGCCAATATTGGTGACTAATTCTAAGAGACCAGCAATTACTGCAAGGGGGATGGCTGATGGCAAACCAATGAGGGTAAAACCAGCAAAGCTCATCGATCCGACGATAAGCATGAGAGTCAGCATGCCTCGAACCCAGGCGCCCAAACGTACTTCAATTTCACTGATAATTTTTAGATAAAGTTTGGCTTTATCTTCGTCTTGGAAAATAAACTTAAGATGATTGAACAAACGAGGACGATCGTCTAAGAAGTAATACGCAATAACGAGGAGGGTAAAAAAAGTGACAACACCAGAAAAGGTTCCAACGGCAATTTTTAAGACATTGCCTGGAGCTTGAACTATTTGGGGAGTGATCGTAGCTAAGTCAATATTATAAGGAGCAAGTCTTTCGATCAAGATTGGTAATTGCTGGACGAATGAAATGGTTTGGGAAATTAAAGGTCCAATAATAGAAGCAACCAAGACTACAAGACTGGAAGATAAAGTGAGCATGACTAAAATTGCCCCAAGAGAGCGAGGAATTTTTTTTGCTTCTAAAGCGGAGACAATGGGATTAAGGGCGGCGTAAATTAAGACTGAAACAAAGAGACCGATTAAGGTTGATGCAACATTTTGAAAGAAGACTAGAGAAAGAATGAAAAAGGCAATAAAGAAGACGCTTTTTTGAGAAATTTCAATTATTACTTTGGAGTGATTGTTCTTCATGCTTAAGTTTGATCATACCAAATAAGCGAAGGGGTTTTCTTGAACCAGGTCAACTGTCTTTTGGAATAAGCTATTTCGGCACTTGTCCAATCATTGATGAGCTTATCAAGGTCATGATGATTTTGGTAATCAATTATTAAAGATACGCCGATGGTACTTTTGATAGGAAGATCTGGGTTGGGATAGTTTTTGAGCAACAGACTTACCTCTTCGATGGCACCCTGATCAAGACGAGCAATAACCCGCTTTCTGATTAAATCTTCATGATTAGCAGGTGGATTGAGATAATAAGTTTTGTTTTTAAAGTGATAATCCGCAAGGGGAACGTGAGGACTGGCAATAAGTTCTAAACGACGAATAAGCCTAACAGGATTAGCCCGGTCAGAGTCGTTGAGGGCGGCAAAGGTTTTGGGAGAAAGTCTAGCCAACTCCTGCTGTAATTGCTCTAGGGAGTAATCAGCTAAACGAGCTCGTAAAATTGGATCTGCTTTGGTGGTAGAAAAGGATGAAGTAGTGAGAATCGCTTTGAGATAAAAGCCGCTACCCCCTACCAAGACTATTTGTACCTTGCCAAGATACTTTCGAATCTGATCATGAACAAATTTGGCATAATCTACAGCTGAGGCGGTTTGATCTGGTAAGAAATGCCCAAACCCTAGGTGAGTGATATTGGGTAAATCTACAACGTCTGCACCAGACGTGATTGGTAAACCTTGATATAACTGCTTGGAATCAATGGTAATAAAAACGGCAGGAGAATTACCGATAGTTTTGTAAGCTAGCGATGATTTGCCACTGGCAGTGGGACCAGTAATGATGAGAACTTCATCGAGACTAGTGGATAGTGGGACGTTCATGAAGATGATCTTTGTTGGTAAGTTGGTCCAGAGTATTGAATCTAGCTCTTTTGACTGCAGGTAGTACATCATCTGGATAAATGCGCCAAGAAGCTGTGCCAGGGCGAGGAGAATATTTGGCGACAAAAGCGACCTTGAAACCAACTGTTTCACATAAACTTACGGTATCGGCAAAGTCAGCATCGGTCTCGGTGGGGAAGCCGACAATAATATCGGTCCCAAAAGTCACATCTGGAACCTGCGCCTTGATGCGCGCCACCAGCTCTAAATAATTTTGTCTGGTATAACCACGATTCATGAGTGAGAGAATGCGATCACTACCTGACTGAACAGGGAGATGAATGAAACGGTCTATTTTGGGATTTTGGGCAATTTGCGTGATTAGTTGTGGCCAGAAATCCCAGGGGTTACTGGTCATAAAGCTAATTTTGACCAAAGCATCGATTTGAGTGAGTCTTTGCAATAATTTGACGAAAGGTGGAGTACCATCGGGTGGGAAATAAGCTGATTGATTTGAAGGAATATCGGCAAGGGTAAAACTTGCTCGAGACATAAGGAGTTTGCGATAGCCAATACCGGCTTTTTCGAGACCGTATGAATTGACGTTTTGACCAACTAGGGTGATTTGGGTGTAACCTGAAGCGACTAAACGCTCGACCTCGGCTACGATATCTGCAAACGGACGACTCTCTTCCCTACCGCGTGAATAAGGCACAATGCAAAAAGTACAGAAAGAATTACAACCTTTGGAAATGGGGATAAAAGCGTGATCTTTGTCTGCTCTGATAGCTGGCGAGTTAAAGCCAACTTCACCAATAGGTAAAATTTCATCTACTTCTGGAAGCAACTCTTTGAGAGTTTGACCTGAGTGATGAACCATACAACCTGTGAGGATGATTTTGGGTTTTCGCAAACCTAAACTTGAAAAATGAGCGGTAATATTGAGAACTAAGCCTTTGACTCGATCCTCGGCTCGTTGACGAACAGCACAAGTATTGATGACTATCTCATCGGCTTCACGCCAGTCTAGAACAGGAGAATAACCTCTGGCTTCGTAATCACCAGCAATACGCTCGGAGTCTGATTTGTTGGCTTGGCAGCCGAACGTCTTGAGATAATAAGTCATTCTTACCAAACGCGTTTCTTGAGAGGCTTACCAACTCGGAAGTTGATGACTTTGTGACCTTTGATGGTCTGACGTGCACTTTCGTTGCCGAAAGGAACAACTTGTTTGTCGGAAACTTTGGAAACGTAAAAAGTACCGAAACCTGATATCACAACTTTGTCACCTTTGTTAAGAGCGGTGATAACTTCGTTGAAGAAGATATCGATAGATTCGCGAGCCGCTTTCTTGGTGAGATGGGCTTTTTTGGAAACAAGATTGATGAGAGCGTGTTTGGTCATAGTTTTTTGTAATTTTCGATTGATACTACCATCTAATATTCTAGATTGCAATTACTTGGCAACTTCAGTGGCACGAGTCTCTCGTACGACAGTGACTTTGACGGTACCTGGATAGGTCATGGAGTTTTGAATTTCATCTTTGATGGTGGCTGCCAAGATGGGTAAGGCTTCATCGGCGACTTTGTCTGGAGTGACAATAACGCGAAGCTCACGACCGGCTTGAATGGCGTAACTTTCAAAAACTCCTTCTTTGGAATTGGCAATTTCTTCGAGGCGAGAAAGTCGTTTGGCATAGTCTTCGACATTCTCATGACGGGCACCTGGTCGAGAACCGGAAATGGCGTCGGCGACATAGACAATGACTGATTCTTTGGAAGAGAATTCTTGATCTTCGTGATGCTGCGCAACTGCATCTATCACAGCTTGAGGCATGTTGTATTTTTTCAAAAGAGCTACGCCTAATTCAACGTGTGAGCCTTCGGCATCATCAACGATCTTGCCGATATCGTGAAGAAGGCAAGCAAGTCGAACGGTGTCGACATTGGCTTTGACTTCATGGGCGATTTTGATACCGATTCTCGTCTCTTCGAGAGTGTGACCGATCATGTTCTGACCATAGGAGGTACGGAATTTGAAGCGACCAAGCATGGCGATAAGATCGTGAGGAAGATTGTAAACACCCACGGCGTGACATAGTTTTTCACCTTCTTGATACATAACTCTTTCGACATCTTTTCTGGCACGATCAAGATACTCTTCGATACGAGCTGGTTGAATACGACCATCTTTGATCAAACGAGTCAAAGCAAGGCGGGCAATTTCTCGACGGACCGAATTGAAGGAGGAAAGACGAATTTCACCTGGAGTTTCATCCATGCTGATGTCAACACCAGAAACTTTTTCGAAAACACGGATATTGCGCCCATCTTTTCCAATGATGCGACCCTTGGTCTCTTCGTCGGGAATTTGAACGGTGGAAACTGTATATTCAGCAACATAATCGGTAGCACCAACACGCATAGCATCGACAAGAATTTCTTTGGCTAGTTCGTCGGATTTGGTCTTGGCTTCTTCTTCGGCTTCTTTGATCGCTCTGGCAATTTGACCTGCAGCTTTTTTCTCGACGGCTTTGACTAAGAAATCCTTGGCTTCGTCGGTGGTCATCGAGGCAATTTTCTCGAGTTTTTTGACCAACTCTTCACTCTTGGCTTCGATCTGGGCGTTAAGTTTATCGGTAGCCTGTGTGGCTTCCTCAAGTTTGGCACGTGCCTGTTTGACTTGTTCTTCGGAGCGAACTAGCTCGTGTTGTTTGGCTGTTAGAGCCTTGGACTGCAACTCGATTTCTTCGAGGCGAGCTTTGGCGTCTTTGACGGCTTGATCCTTGATTCGTACTGCTTCGTCTTTGGCATTTAGGATAATTTCTCGAGCTTGAGATTGAATCGCAGCAAGGTCAGCGGCAGGTACGACGGGCTTGGCTACGGGAGTTGGTTTGGGGGCAACAGTGGGTTTGGCAGGTGAACCTAATAACTTGGATTTAAAAATCGAAAAGATAGACATTTTATTTAGATAACACTGAATAATCGTCTAGGAAAAATCCCTACAATAGAGGGCTGTATTGGGTTAGAGAATGGATGTCAGCAAGTATTTAGCTGTAAGCATTGATAAACCTGAATTTTCCTAAGCGTGTTTGATTTTCTCAAAATGACGACTGATAGTCAAATAAATGACCAAAGGCGCTGGAGCGGAACCCTCGAGACTGGAGAAGACGAAAGATTTTGATCTTTGAAGATTTGTCTAATTGGGATAATTTGTTAAATTTGTTTATAAGTTGTTGGGCAATCTCTTTTTCTTCTTCGACACTGTAATAATCTGAGGCATTACGAAGAATTTCTTGACCTACCGCTAACGACTTCAGTTTACTTTGGAAATAATAAAAACCTTTTCCAGTAGATTTTAACTTGCGGACGAGGATAGCGATGGCACGAGTATCATCGAGAAGTTTGGAAGCGGTTAACTCGGTCAATACAGAATCGACTATTTCTTGATCTACTTCGGGGTACTTCTTGGCAATTTTTTGACGCAACTGCGCTGTAAAACAGTCTCGAAGACTTAAGGCACGCAAACAGTAACCTTTGATGACCTTGGCTTGTTCATTCATCGGCGACGGCATCGGCAGCCTTGGCTGGTTGCTCGACGTGATTATGCTTGGTCTTCACTTCTTGTTTGATCATCTCCATCAGTTCTGGTTTTTCAAGAAGTAGGCGTTTGGCGGATTCGCGACCTTGGGCAAGGAGTTTACCCTGATACTTGAGGAAAGCACCTGATTTTTCGACGACTTCAAGACTAATAGCGACATCAAGGAGATCTCCTACTATAGAAATACCACCGACATTCATGACGTCGAATTCGGTGATTTTGAATGGTGAAGCAACTTTATTCTTCACCACTTTGGCACGGTGACGTGAACCGATGATTTCTTCTCCTTCTTGGATATTACCGATTTTGCGCATGTCGATACGAACTGAGGCGTAAAACTTAAGTGCGCGACCGCCGGTGGTGGTTTCTGGGTTACCAAACATGACGCCGATTTTCTCGCGAAGTTGATTGGTAAAAATCACAACACATTTACTCTTGCTAATCGCACCGGTCATTTTACGTAAGGCTTGACTCATTAAACGAGCCTGAAGACCCATCATGGCATCTCCCATTTCGCCTTCGATTTCTGCTTTGGGAACTAAAGCAGCTACTGAATCGATGACAATGATATCGACGCCACCGGAGCGGATGAGAGTTTCGGCAATTTCGAGAGCTTGTTCACCTGTGTCTGGCTGAGAGAGGAGTAGTTCGTCAAGCTTGACACCAATACTAGCGGCACGAGAAATGTCGAGAGCGTGTTCGGCGTCGATAAAAGCTGCTACTCCACCAGCCTTTTGGGCTTCGGCGACGGCATGCAGAGCGACAGTGGTTTTACCTGAAGCTTCTGGACCATAAATTTCGACGATACGACCGCGAGGAAAACCGCCCACACCTAAAGCGAGATCGAGAGAAATCGAACCAGTAGGAATGACTTCGATGCCACGCGAAGGAGAGGAATCATCAAGACGCATGATGGATCCTGCGCCAAATTGTTTCTCAATTTGCTGCATCGCGACTTTGATTGCTAAAAGTCGTTGTTCTTTGTCGGAAGGTTTACCGACGGATTTGGGTTCTGCTGCTTTTCTAGCCATAAGACAGGTTAACTCCTTCGGGTTATGTTTGCAAGTGTTTTTTGTACCACTTTCGTTACTTTAAGTTTTTGTTGAGAGTTGTGTAGAAATAATTTCTAACACCAAATCAAGCTGTTTATATACTTGATAGTTCCAAAATCTTATTACCCTAATTCCATATTCTGAGAGCGTATCGGTACGATACTGGTCTTTGATTCGACTTGATAGTTTATTATGTTCAGAGCCGTCTAGTTCAATACCTAAATGATGCGATGGACAATAAAAATCTAAGACGAAGTTCCCCACACTGAACTGACGACGAAATAAACTTCCCAATTGCTTACGTCTGAGCTTTGACCAAAGTAAAACTTCAGCAGGAGTTTGGTGGTTCCTTAGTTTTCTTCTGACAGTTTGCATTTTGCTGATATTGAAGACGTGCACAAATTAATACTACGCCCCCC
>CAZBFU010000008.1:7835-29579 GCA_964491365.1 uncultured Pseudomonadales bacterium | reverse complement strand
GGGTAATTTACATCATTAAAACCTGGAAATTTTGTTTGATAAATAGTACTTCGATCTCCAGTCAGAACGAATCTACCCCAAACATCGTGGTTCTTTATATCTCCAGAATACTGAAAAGGCGATATGACTATTCTTAAAAGCAATCCCAATCCTAAAAGAAACTTAAGTAATTTAGGCATCTAGATGGGTTTAGTAATTAATCGAAATAATTTATGCATTTTCTGGCCAATATTTAAAACTAAATTTAAAGTTTGACTATATAAATAGCCGTGATATATTCGTGAGGATTTTAGAAGAGGACTATGTAAATGAAATACAAAATTGCCTGATGC
The DNA here is from genome assembly GCA_964491365.1 of uncultured Pseudomonadales bacterium. Lineage (GTDB taxonomy): Bacteria > Patescibacteriota > Microgenomatia > UBA1400 > MFAQ01 > CAZBFU01. The sequence continues at coordinate 29,247 of CAZBFU010000008.1, read as the reverse complement.
ACCATGTTGATGATAAACAGAAGCTCTTGGATAGTAATAAATCGGTAATCGATGCTGGTGCAAACGATGACAATACTCGATATCTTCGTAATATAAGAAGAATCTCTCGTCTAAACCACCTAATCGAGTAATAACTTCTCTAGGGATGAATAACGCTGCCATAACTGCTACATCTACTTTGGTCGTACTATTGCCAGGATAGTATTTACCAAAGCAATTTTTACAGCCGAAAAAATATTTTCTTATTGCATTCAAAATGGTTGGGAATCTAAAAACCGATGCTTGAACTTTGCCTCCAGGGTCTAATAGTTTAGGGGCGACTGCACCTAAGCCTTTGTGCGATGAAGCGAACTGAAATAATTTTTTGATAGTGAGTGGTTTAAGTTTTGTATCGGGGTTTAGGATGAAAATATACTCCCCTTTTGATATTGACAAGCCGATATTGATAGCTTTGGAAAAACCTAAATTTGTCTCATTCGTAATTACTGTTGGTTTGGTCTTATGATTTCGTGCCAAGTCTGACACTTCGTCTTTCATATTGTTGACGACAATAATCTCTTTGGTTAAACCATCTTTGGATTTAGAGATTGAATCTAAAAACGGCAAGATTGTATCTTGCGATTTAAAACCGACGGTAATAATGCTGACTTGAATCATGCGGGTAAATTCACTTTATTAAAGACCATACTATCTAGACCTTTTTTATAAAGGTATCGATTGCTAGAAATGGCTTGGATCGCGCAGAATACTACTCGAAGATAACCAGGATGCAACAAACAATATTTTACTAACCAAGCTATATGGGTAATCTTAAAAAATGATGAGTTTATGTTTAACCAATTAAATAAAAGCTCGTTTCTTGATTTGTGAAGATTCATTTTATGCTGATTTAAGTTCTTAAATGTAGACTCATGTTGGTGAATAACCTTGGAGGTAGAATCCCAAATTATTTGCAATCCCAGCTTGTTAATCCTCCACCCCAAATCAATATCCTCCCAGTAACCAGGTGAATAAATGGGGTTAAAACCAGAAAGTTGCTGCCAAACAGATAGCTTGATGAGACAACTTCCACCACTCGGCCAAGCAATAACACGATTTTGAGTTCGATCTACTCCTTCTTGGAAAGAGATCTTTCCTTCTTTGAATGTAACCATTGGCCATGAATGCTTATCTTCAGAAAAGGTGACGGCAGCCACTTTTGGATTTGTAATTAATTCTAGGGGTGAAGTTAAATAATGTGGTTGTGGTTCCACATCGTTGTTTAGTAAGACAAAATATGGTGCGGTCACAAGTTGCACACCTAAATTAACGCTTTTGGTAAAACCTAAATTAGTTGAATTTCGGACAACTATAGCTTGGGGTGCTAGTTTGGCCACAATACCTGCCGTGTCATCAGTGCCACCATCGTCAACAATGATTAGTTTTTGAAGATTTGGAGTATTTTTAATGACTTTTAGAAGGTGCTTTTGAAGCAAATGACCACCATTATAGGAAGGGATGACAACATCAACAGCAGCACTGCTCATATTCTAATATTGTACAAGGGTTAGAATAGATTGTGGTCTGGTTAATACTTTGGTTCTTAACTACATGGTTGTTGCGAGATTTATGGCCAGCTGGTTTCTTTTGGTCTCATGATGGTCAATTCCATCTAGTTCGTTTAATGCATTTTTTTACTGAGTTAACTTCAGGCCAGTTCCCTGTAAGATTTGCTAGTCAAATGGCCCAAGGTTATGGATATCCAACATTTAATTTTTATTACCCTCTTACCTACTATTTAGGTTCAATTTTTAAGGTTTTAGGTTTTGATTTCGGTTTTAGTATGAAACTTGTGATGTATCTGTCTACTTTGGTTTCAATTGCGGGTATGTATATGTTGGGTAAACATAAGTACGGTAAATGGGTAGGTTTGTTGGGAGCAATAGTCTATTTACTAGTACCATACCGGTTGGTAGTGACCTATGTCGTAGGCAGTATTCCAATTCTACTAACTATGGCTGTGGTACCTTGGTTACTCTTGGCTATCGAAAACCGAAATCTTAAACAGATTAGTATTTGGTTTGCCTTGTTGATCCTGTCACACAATATCTCCGCCTTAATCGTCGCCCCGTTGGTTGTATTTTTTGCTCTCTTGCAACGAAATATAAAAGTTTGGATTGGACTTCTGTGGGGATTAGGCTTATCAGCTTTCTTTTTAGTGCCAGCCTTAATGGAAACTAGTTGGCTGAAGATGGGTCAGAGCTTAACTGTTAATTTTGGTGAACACTTCCCCACCCTTGGTCAACTTCTCTATTCAAAGTGGGGCTATGAATACTCTAATCTGGGAACAAATAGAGACGGAATGTCATTTCAACTTGGAGTTTTGTTTTGGCTCGTGATGGGTGCGGTTTTTATAAAGAGTTTGTTTGTGAAGAAAGAGACAGAGGTTATCGGTGTATGGGTTTTAGCCGCAGTCTCGTTACTAATGATGTTGCAAATTAGTGAACCGCTCTGGCGTACCATACCATTGGTTTCACAAATCCAGTTCCCATGGAAAATAGCTCTGATGACGAGTATCACAACACCATTATTATTAATGTGGTTAGCCAAGCATAAAACTTGGATTTTTATCATCCTTTTAATACCAATAAGCGTTTATACAACTAGAAACTACGCTCGATCTTTTGAGCCTCGAAGATACTCTGACGAACAAATTAAAGAGCTTAGTTACTTATATTTAGGATCTACAGATATTGCTTATGAAGCACGACCTTACAATAGCGAGTTTGTACCAAGTTTTCGTCAGTCCGAGACATCGACCAATCCATTATTGTGGGTAAACTATAAAGGGCGTGAGATAGAAGTAGTCAATAGTTCAGATTCAGTCCAAGAAGGGACACTAAACACTTATTTTTACCCTTGGTGGAAAAGTGTTGACAAGAACATTACCGTGTCGAATAACCAAGGATTGGTGGGGGTAAAAGTACAACCAAAAACTGAGTCTAAAATTAGGTATAGTCAAACAGGCTTAGAGATACTGATGAATGTAGTAAGTATTATTAGTCTATTAGCACTGTTTTTGTACAAAAATGACACTCTGGCTAAAAAATAATGCCCTGATTTTGTTTCTAATCTTTTTAGGAATCATACTTCGACTGTTTGTGGGGGTTAAGACAGGCATTTCTTTTGATTATGATCAAGAACGTGACGCTAGTAGTGTGATGCAAATGGTTTGGGAACTTAAACCGGCTATAGTTGGCCCTAGAGTTGCCAATGATAGTGGCTTTTTTTTGGGACCCTACCATTACTATTTCTTGCTTCCCTTCTTTTTGATCACTGGCGGTCATCCCATTGCGGGCGCTATGGCAAGTATATTTGTCTCCTCTCTCACAACTTATTTCTATTACTTTGTAGGTAAAAAAATATCGGGTGCAAAAACAGGGTTATTAGCTGCCCTAGTGAGTATTTTTTTGATTGATTTAAATTCATGGAATCCTATGTATTTTTCGATAGTGACACTAATTTACCTTTCATTACTATTCGATGTAGTTAAATTTAGTAAAAATCAAATTTGGTTAGTCGCCTTGTGTGGTTTGGCAGTAAACCTGCATTTAGCCATGGGTCTTTTTAGTGTGATTACTTTACTGGTCATCATGTTGAAGAGAAATTTAAGTTTACGGGTGTATTTATCATTGCTAGCTGCATACGCGATATGGTTTATACCATTGGTAGCTTTTAACTTGAGGCACGAGGGAATAATTGTGCAAAGTATCGGGAGATTTTTAAATGATTCAGCGGGTGGCGTGGGCAGTAATGTCTGGGAGAAGCTAGGGCGTTCTCTAGAAATAGCCCCCATGTGGAATATGATTTATAGAAGTATCATCAAGCTTATTTTTGGTATTGGATTCTTGTTACTTCTTAAACAAATCTGGGTGAAATTTGGCAAATTAATGTTCTTATGTATCTTCTTAATTGTGAGTCTACCTGTAATGACACTTTCGTTTTATCGTGGCAATCTTCCTGAGTATTATTTTGGGATGGTAATCGCTTTTATACCACTGGCTTTAGGTAAAATATTTGAAAGTAAATTCTATGTTGGATTAGTGGCAATTACTCTATGGGGGTTTGTGTTAGTAAATTACAAAAGTGAACAGAAAGTTACAATTCCATTGGCTTCGAAAATTGATTTGATTAACTACTTGGTCAATCAAACTGAAGATGAGTATGTTAATTTCTCTTACGATGTACCTCTTGGCTATAACTACGGGTATGAGTATCTCTTGAAATATCTAAAGGTCCCTCTAGATCGAGGTAATCGCGGACATTTATATACTCTAATTCACGAGAAAATGTATAAAGATGGTGAGGTTGTTAAAATAGTAGGCGAATTGAAACTTGTTCGTCGTTAGGGATTACATTCGTAAAGCTTTCTTACTTGCACACCATAGTCAAAATCTTGTGCATAAGCCTGACATAGGTGGTTAAAAGTATTGAAGAATTGGTCTCTGTTTTGGGATAGACCACCATCTTCAATTATGAGAATAGTGTTGACGGCAGAGCCTAGTTTTTTGGGATAAAAATATGCAGTCCTTTGGGTTATATACTCTGGTTGGTTGGGTAAATAAGCAATATCCTCAGGTACATATTTATACTCAGTTTTGCCTAAGTACCAATATAGATATTGGTAAGGGTAATCGTAGATTGACGGCATAAAATTATATGCTTTAAAATTGCCACCTTCTGCAAAACTAAAGGCTGTCCTGACTGTGTTAAGACTATTAAGATAAGAGCTTTTATCTTCTGATGAGATGGTAGTACTAGCCTTCAAATAGCCATATTGCTCTTTGAAGGTAGTGGCAACAGAAAGAATAAGAACGATGAAGGCGGCATATTTAAGAAATCGATGACTCATGATCATGGACAAGACTGATGAGGTTAAGAAAATCAAAGGAATTGTTAAACCATAGACATACCAAAGCTTGAGAGGTTTGGAAAAAGCAAGATAAAAACAGATGACAAGAAGGAAAAAAACCAGCTGACTTAGAACGATTTTCTGAGTAAATTTTTTGGATTTGAATAGAGCAATAAATGAACCTAATGCAGTAATACTTAGAATTATTTTTACAAATAAAGGTGGTAAATGACTAAATTGAGCAATAATAAATTGAACATAGTTGGTACGGTCTGTAATTCTTTGTGCAAAAGAAAGTGATTCACCTAAGATGGCATGTGGAGTTGTAAACTCGGCTAACAATAACTTAGTCATGATGAATTGATGTTTAATCTCGAACAAAAATTGTGGAATGAGGGTAACCAAGAATCCGAAAACTATAGGCAGTGTGTATTTAAACCTTCTTTGTATGATGACACTTGAGAAAGCAAATGGGACAAGTAAAATACCAAAAGCAGCTTCGGTTTGCAAAGCTAAACCACTAACTAAACCTAAGACAACACTATTAATAATCGTTGGTTTGAGCAAAGTTTTTAAATACAAAGTAAAGAATATGGCAGTGACAAAAATCATGGCATTGGCATTCCATGAATACCTAGCGGCAATAAACCCCAAGGGTAAACAGAAATATAGAACAGATGCTACTAGTGAAAATTTTGGGAGGATTTTACTAAGTTGCCAATAAATAAATATTCCTGTTAGTTGAAGAGCTGCTATTTGCCATAGTAAGACAAAACTAGCGTCACCATTGGAAAGAATAAAGGCTGGGAGGTTGAAATAATACCAGAATGGTCCCAAGAAGACACCGTTGATACTGGTAGTAGGCCCTATGAGTCTTAGATCATGCCCTACTGCAATTTGGCGAAGGTCGATCATGTCGCGACCCTGATCGGTCGTAAAAGCGAAATTGCCATTTGAAACTGTTAAAACTTTGATAAGAGAAGTCAGGAGAAAGACAAAAACAATGATGAATTTTGAAATGTTCATTTTAAGATTGTGGCTAGTGATTCTATAAAGCTTTTTTCTGAGAAATCAGCGGCTCTTTGAACAGCATTTTCCGACAGAGACTTCGATAGGCTTTGGTCTGTGATCACTTTACTAGTTTGAGCAACCATTTCTTGAACAGAGTTTACCAAAAATCCGCAATTACCCCTAACAATTTCTCTCTGACCTCCTCGATCTATCACCACTGGGATACAACCAGAGGCCATCGCCTCTACGGTAACGATGCCGAAATGTTCGACGGCTTCTGGATTACTATTCTCATCTATACCAAATCCTGCAGCATGAAAAAAGAACTGCGCTTGTTGGTAGGCAGCTAGAATAGTCTGAAAATCTGGATTAATGATGATATCTATGGGCAAGTTTCCGACCATACTTCTTAAATTTGTAAGTATATCTTCATCACCCCTAAGTCCACCCATCAACTGAAGTCGATAATCTGGATGAAGTAAGTGTAATTGACGAAAAGCATCGATCAACACATCTTGGCGCTTTGAATGTGAGGGGGAATCAAATCTAGCGACACTTAAAATTAGTTTTTCTTTTTTATTTTGATTGGTAAATTTACTGACACTGATGGGGGGGTATAAGACGAATGATTTTGACAATGGTAACTGAGGAGCGACAACATTACTCGTAAAGTGCGAGTTATAAACAAAATAATCAATTTGGGAAGTTTTGATGAGATTGGTCAGAAAGTTTCCTCCAATTTTTTTGAATGGAACTTGAAAATGTAAAAGATTAAGCTTTGCCCCCATCAGAGGAAGTGACCCATCACTAACATAAAAGACTAGGTCATATTCTGATTGGAGTTTTCGTTTTGTAAAAGTATTACCCAGAGTCAATACTTGGTAAACAGAATTTCTAATTATTAAAGGGGAATAATCTAAACCAAATCTTAGGTTAGCTTGGACAAGGATATCAGGCTGATGCCAAGCTACGTCGACACTAAACCCAAGATTGCTTAAGGCCATGCCAACACCTAATGCGTAACGTTCACCTCCACCGAGAGTATCTAGATACGGGTCGAATATTAGCGCTTTTTTCATTTAGTCTTTTTTAATTGGGTGTTCCTGCCAATCAGTTATTAGTTTCTTATCAATTTGAGTGTATGTTTCTTTTAGCGAAGGTTTTTTTTGCATTTCCCATAACCTGACGTAAGTTAAGTATCTAGAAAAAAGCTGATAGATAATTTCTATGTGTCCTTCAACCCCGTCCAGAAATAGTTTTTTCTTGAAAAATCTATCGATAAATTCTGAAAACATGATCCGCCATAGTCTCCAACCAGCCATGGGAGGGTGCTTGGCATTAAACAACATTTCTGCTTCTAGCTGCGACCACATGATAGTGCCCTGAATTTTTTCATCAATGTTTTTGTGAGAAAGATGAACTAGCTGGTGGTTTAGTTTTCCAACTGTACCAGTAATAACTGGCTGTTCATGTAATTTGCCCTCGTATCGTGAGAAAGCTTTCGTCTGAAAGAGTCTTCTTACAAATGAATCTCCCCAGTGTGGCAAATGCTTGCCTAAAAATATTTCGTAACGTGGAATATCGTAGGCTGAGTGAGAATCTTTTTGATTAATAGTAGTCAGTATTTCTTTTGCAAGAGCCGTAGTAATTCTCTCGTCTGAATCTAGATAAAGAAGCCATGACGAGGTTGCAACTTTAGCGCCGTCATTGCGCCATTTGGAAAAATTGTATCCGCTGCTGTGGACAATTTTGGTGGCATATTTGCGTACCAACTCTAATGTCCCATCAGTTGATCCCGTACTGGTATCTACATAAATGATTTCATCAGCAAATTGACTGGTTTTTAAGGCAGGTAAAATCTCGTGGGCGACGTTGTGACCTAGAATTATTATGGAAAGATTGTTTTTCATGACTTTATGTAACTGCCCTTACCTAGTTTACCAGTGACGAAGTCTATTACTGCCAAGCGGGCAGTAGGAGTACCTATTAATATTTTACGAAACGCCTCTCTTAAGAGAGCAAACTTGGTTCGAAATGAAGAATAAGTGAAACCTAAGATAAGTCTATTTCTAGTAATGAAATAATCGTTTAAATTTGAACCAATGCCACTACTACTAGCAACTTTGTGATGGAGTTTTATATTGGGGTCTACAATGAGCTGAAAACCTGCCTGTTGAATTCGAAGTGAATACTCTAAATCCTCCAAGTACATGAAGTATCGCTCGTCCAATAGTCCGACCTTTTTTATAACTTTGGTAGAGACTAAAAGACAAGCACCGGTAATGAAGTCAGTGGAGAAAGACTTGGTAAATTGACCCTGATCAACTTCGTCCACATGGGCGTGTGAGCCTAAAACATTATTTTTATCAAACTTACCACCGGCATACCAAATTACTTGACCTAACTCATTTTTTTGGTAGTGATGGTGGAATTCATATCCGGCGGCAAAATAAATTAAAGCTCCGATGGCTCCTACATTGGGATTTTGGGAAATCGAATGAGAAATTGCCTGGTAAAAAAGACTATCAACTTCAGTGTCATTGTTTAAAAGTAAACAATAATCGAAATTGTTATTTATAGCGAAACTGATACCAAGATTATTACCTCCAGTGAAACCTAGATTTACTCCATGACCTAAACATTTAACATTTGAGTATTTATCTAGCCTAAGGCATGACCCACCACCGTTATCAACTACAAGAATAGTTACTTGTAAATCTTTGGCAACCTTACACTTAGAGAGTGATTCCAGTAAAGCTTGAGTATCTTCAGGCTTGTGAAAGTGAACAGTGATTATGGCTAACTTGGTCATAGACTTAATTTACGACGAAGTTTGTACCAAGTTTTCTGAAGTTTACTCTCACTTAAGTGAATCTTGATGGTAGTTAGCCAATACAAGAATTCTTTAAATTTATCGTTGAATAGTTTAAGCCAAGCTTTATTTTGAATAATATCGTCTTGGCTAGTAAATCCTTCCTTTTCCCACAATCTTAAATACACCACAAAGGTTGAAAAAGCCTGAAGCAAGGAGAGAACCAAACCATGAAAACCATCTTTGTATCCTTGAGCTCCAAAAAATCTAGAAATAAATTCTGAAAAAGGTTTGCTGATGACATCGAAATGGGTGTATTGATAGCCGTCTTTGATCAGTTCGTCTGCTTGCTGTTTTGTATAACGTAGCATACGAGTAAGATACTCATCGAGTGATCGGTAATGAAAATGTTTTATAGCCAATTCTTCCTGCGGTTGTAAGTCTTCACCTAGACCAGAAGTGATGGGGACTGAATGTATCGCATCTTGCCAAACAACACTGCCTTTCTTGAAGAAGCGGATATTGTAATCTGGCCACCACCCAGTATGCTTGAGTGCTTTATTGAAAATATTATTGCTTCTAGGTAAGCGAAAGTATGAGAAAGTTGTCTGCTGGGCAAGTTCGAGTAATTTTGTGGCCAGGGTATGAGGAATTACTTCATCTGCATCAACAATTAAGATCCAATCTCCTGAACATTTTGAAAGTCCGAAATTTCTAGCAGGCTCGACGTATCCGGTTTTCTGGTGAGAATAAACCAAATGAGTGTACTCTTTGGCAATTTCGACGGTTTTGTCTGAACTTTCCATGTCCACAACGACGATCTCATCGACGAAGTTTAGAGATTCTAGACAACGCTTGAGATTGTGTTCTTCATTTAAAGTATTAATCAGACAGCTGAGACGAATTTTACTCATAAGCAGGTTACACGACTAATTGTAATCTCTGGTGACTCAAAAAGAGGAGTGAGACAAGATTTAGGGTAATTTTTTAAGCTTAGAGAAGCAGTTTCATAGACATAATTGATGCTGAACTTACGTAGAAATTCTGCTTGCCATTGATCGTCTAGCGAGTTGTAAAAACGCCAAGCAGATTTCAATTTATCCTGATAATCGATGGAGGTGATATCTAGATTGACTTGGTCTGAGAGAAATTCTCTGTGTCCGGTTAACGCGGAGATATATGCTGAGCTGACATAAGCATAGAGAGGTTTTGGCCAAGCAAGAGATGCCGTTAACCGCTCTTCAAAAGGACCAGAAAGAACTATACCTTTGGGTTGATTTGAAAGAGTTTTTAAGGCGTACATCTCGGTGTAGCTAATTCTAGATGAAGGAATTATGGGTAAATAATCTCGAAGGGTAAAATAGGAAGTTATTGAGCTAAGAGTTAAGAAAATTACAGCCACAAAAAACTTAATTTTCGAGTTAACTAATTTACCAAGGTATAAACTAGCGAGAAGTCCGGCAAAGAAAATAGAATAATAAGTAAATTGAATCGTATTCCAAGGGTTGGCAACTTGAGTAAGTAATAAGGGAATGATCATGCCTAAGAAAATAAGAGAGAATATGAAATTATCTTTTGTCTTAGACAAGATAAATACAGATCGAAGTGAGATATTGCCGATTAGATACACACAGACACCAAAGACCGAGATTAGACCAGCTTTGAAGAGATTGCCTGATTGGAGGAAATTTTGGTATGTGAGGGCAAGGTATGGCCAATTAAAACGATCTGGTGAGGCAAACATAGTTCTAATAAACCATAGAGGTTGGAATTGAAAAGTTGAACCTGCATTTGAACCAATAAAAGGGAGTAACAACAAAGCTCCAAAAATAGCGATAAGGGTAGCTAATTTGAACTTTCGAGTAACGAATAAAGATAGAACTAAAAGGACGAAACTATAGACTTTTGTTTGAGCTAAAAGTGCACCTATTAAAACTTGAAGATACAGGGGTTTCTTGAGTATGTAGGATAGATAAAACGCAAGTAAACCTAGGAGTGAAAGAGCTAGGGGAGGATTTAAAAAGATGGAGATAGATTGGTTAGACCAAAAGGCAGACTCTCCTGCATTTATTAGAAAACCTAGTGAACCACCCAGGAAGAGAAAAATACTTGCAAAAGGGAGTGTAAATTTAGGTGCTTGGTGATACTTTAAAAATTGTTCAATTAATTGGAGGATGGAAATCCCGATTAAAATAGGCGCGTAGACAAAGTAAAGTGGAAATATTTCTACTTTGGTCAGGTAAGCAAATATTCCTAAACAATAATCGAACAAGAAATGATAGTTTTGTAACATCTCCCCTACTATTTGAGGATGCACTAGAGAAAGTGGATTAATGGAAAAATGTTTGATCAAGGAAAGATGAAAAATAGCATCATGACCATTTGGCCCAAAGAATCCAAGACCTGCTGGAGTATGTCGACCACTAGTAAAGACTGTTAGTAAAGCTAAAGTTAAGGGTAATAAACTGAAAGCTTTGTAAACCTGGCGTCGGTAAAGCAGTAAGACAAAATAGCTTAAAAGAATTAAGAATCCTAGCCAGAATGATCCTTCAAAATTGTAGGGCATTTCATTATTTGGTTGTATTGGCATCAAACCACCAGAAACGGAAATAGAATCTGGAAGAAACGTAAGTGACTTATTCTGGTCGGAGATACTCACTTGCCAATTTGAGACTGTAGGTACAATTCCCGCTAAACTGCTGGTGAAGATTGTAGGAGTCGTGTTGAGAGGGACTTGCTGGGGTAACCAAGGTTCTGACGTGGGGTCAGGTGTAGAAAATGAAGCCTCATATAATTTGTTAGGGTATGAAATAAGCGATGTTAGTATGGTCTCTTTTTGATTACTAACTAACCTGACTGAGTAATTTACATTCTGATAAATTGTTTCAAAATTACCTTGTTCATTGGTAAACTGTCTAAACCAAAAAGGTGAGCTTTCAGGATACCTTGCGAGAACATAATCTGCTAACTCTAAGGGTGTAATAAATTTCGTGGAAACTTTGATTTGATCACTTAATTTATTGAGAGTATCGGTGACGCTGACTGCTTTGCCTAAATTATCGAATACAAAACTGGTGTAATCGAACTCGTTAATTTGATTGGTGGCATAGTTGGTGCTAGGTAGTAACAAAAACTCGAGTCGATTGGCGCTACTAGAGGCTGGAATAAGAGCATTAAATTTTGAAGGTATAAACGCTCCAAAAGCATAGGGATTACACGACGAACCGATCATTAGAGAATACTGCTGCCTAAGATGGGTTAGTGAAATTGCATCCAAGCCACAAGCATTAATAAAAACTGGATATGAAGAGAATATTTTTTCAAAACTTTGAATGCTTGCGTCAATTGACTGAAGTCTGAGTTGAGGAGAAAGACTGGTAAGAGCAAATTCTTGGTGAAAGTTAAGTCCCAAACTGTGATTGGGGTATTTATCAATTGTTTGCTTGATAAAATCTGTAATTTTGGGGTCTAGTAAAGCCTCAGATTGAAAAACCCATGTGATGGGAGTGGCAGAAACTGTAGCAGTTTTTAAAACTAAAAGGGGGATGCTTAATGGATTTACCTGAGTATCTGAGGCTGAATTTAGATTGACAATGACTTGAGAGAAATGTGGTTTATCAACAGCAAAGACTTGAGAACAAGAAAAGAAAATTAGGGAAGCCAATAAAAAGCTTATGATTTTCATCGGTGTGCTTTGTAAGTACTGACTACTTTGGTAATTAACCCTATACCCTCTCTAAGCAAAACCACACTTGTATAAATGACAGATCCGACAATAGAGGCAAAAATAATCATGGGTAGACTTTGAAGATGATTCATAAAAGGAGTAAGTGTCAAAATCAAAGCTAGTGAGGCAATTAAAGGAGTGGCAAAGCTTTCTCGGAGCGAAAAATGAACAGTTCTACGAGCTAATAAAACGGTCACAAAGGATGAAGTGGCAATAATGCCTACTGCGTAAGAAGTGCCAAGGTAACCAAATTTCATGGACAAGATAGGCATAAAAACCCAGGTCAAGGCTGTCCACATCAACATCAATTTAAATGTAGTTTTAATTCTTCCTGTAGCATTTAACAAATTAGTTAGCGAGGTCGAAACTGATGCCCATGCCCCGTTATACAGATAAATATATAAAGGGATAAGAGCTGGTAGCCACTTTTGATATTTAGGGATGATTTCAAGTAGAGGTTTGGCGAGAAAGCCCATTCCTATAAAGATGGGGAAAGACGCCAAACACAGATATTTGAGATTGATCTGAACAGCTTTGGCTAATCTTGGTTTGTCGTCTTGAAGTCGAGAGAACGCAGGAAAGGAGACCTTGGTAAGATTGTCCATCAAGACCCTCAAGGGTAAGCTAGCCCAACGACTAGCCCAACCCAAATAACCCAACCCCAAAGTTCCTACTACTTTACCTAAAATTAGATTCATTCCATCGTCTTTTAAGACTGCTAAAAATGTATTCAGTTGGTATGGTAGGCCAAATTTCAATAGGGATTGGAGAGACTGACGATAGATTCCAAATCTTGGTCTCCAAGGAAAGAGAATATAGACGGCGATTAAACCTACCACTCCCCTAGCGATGACGGCAAAAGAAAAACTATCTACCCCAAATCCCTTGATGGCGGCAATGACAGCCACAAAATTAAAAACCAAGGTTTCAAGGATCTGAGGGATTACTAGTTTGGCAAATTTTATTTCTCTTTCGAGAAGAATTGATGGAATAGTTTTTAGTGAACTTAAGAAGAACGATATTGCCATCGCAAAGAGCAATCTCTCACCTTGGGGGTCTAAATTGAAAAAGCTTTTAATTTGTGAGGAGAGAATAAAAACTGAACCGACTAAAGAGACAACTAATAACTGTTGAATGGTAAAGGTGGTGGCTAAATCTTCTTTGGTGACAACTTCCTTCTTCTGTATGATGGCAGCTGCCAAGCCAACATCAGCAAAATAAGAAAGGAAGTTAACAACTGAGGTAACAAGATAAAAGATGCCATATACTGACGGCTCAAGATAATAAGTTAAGACTAAAGTAGCGACCAGGGTAATGATTTGGATAATAAAAGAACGAGACAAAAGAGCCAAGACGCCTGAGATTGAACGAGATCGAACCTGATCTATGCTAATTTCTTGTTCCATAGAAGATAGATAAGGCTAATTATAGAGACTACACTTAAAAGATTGGCGCTTTGACGCAACGAGTTTTCTTCGAATTTCACAACCGCAGTGACGGCGCCATTGGGTACTGAGAACTGCAAGGTGCCTTGAGTAGTTTTGGAAGTATATATTTTTTGGCCGTTCACATAGACATGCCAACCTGGATAACTAAAATTATCAAATATGAAAGTATCCCCATTTTCTGATTTAATATGTAATTCGTAATTAAAAGGTGATACTTTTGTCAAACTATATTCAGTTTTGGGATCTAAAGTTTTGAATTTCGACGAAGGGTTGGCTGGCTGCCTGACAGCACCTAAGGGTAAAGGTATGTAATTTTCGGTATATCCTAAATAATCTGTGGAGACATACTCATCTGAATTAAGGCAGTAACTAGGTAAGTATCGTCGTAGATAGTAACAATCATTGTGATCAGTAATAGTGCCAGGATGAAAAACTCGCAAGTCTAAAAAGAGAGAAGCACCTAAGATGATTAATGAGAATAGTATTCGATTTGGTTTCGTAAGTGTAGCTAAAATATCTATAAATAATAGGAGTAGAACAAGACTGAAGACAGAAAGTAAACGCCATGGGAATTGAATGAGTGAAGTGAGACCAAATTCGTTCCATAGAAAAGACGAGCGAATATTCATTAAGAATAAAACGAGCAAAACAGAAAGAAAAAGTGCAAAACTTTCTAATTTAAATTTCTTACGATAAAAGGACAATGTGAGTTGAGCAATAAAAAAAGCGACGACAAATAGTCCAGCAAAACCGATTCGGAAAGACATTCCATCGTCTGGTCCCCAAATTGAACCGTCGAACCCCCAAGGTGAGTAGATTAATTGTGTGATAAAAGGAAAATGATCATAGAAATTGAAAGGGGCAACTGGCTCGATAAGCTTGGACTCGGCGAGAATAGGGATCCAATAATAGGCAGATATAGCTAGAGAGGTTGTCACCGCTACCATTAATGGCTTTAAGATACTAAAGTTTCGTTTCGATACCATGACGGACAAACTGATGATCATGAGAATGGGTACTAAAAGTAGAGTTGAAGGTTGGTGAGAGAGGATAAGAAAAGCAAATGAAAGTCCAAACAATAGTCCATTTCTAAACGTAGAAGATTTGATCAGGCGGTAAAAAGTTAATAGAACCCAAGGAAAAAGGGCGATGGCGTACGATTCGCCTATCGTACCTCTAACATAAACATCAATGGCGTGATAAGGAATGGTTGAATAAAAAAGCGCACCAATGATTGAATGAAGACTGTTTAATCTGGTACGGCAGAGAAGATAGGCACCTAGAGTGCCAAGCAGTAATGATATTAGTAGAGTCAGTTTGTAAGAGGTAAATAAGTCAAATCCAAACTGGTTAATCACATAGGCGATGTAATAAGGAATTTGATAGTTAAAAGATAAATAAGGCGAACCTTTGCCAAAATGGACGTCACTTGCCCATCGGGGGGGGAATTGACCATGATCAAAAGCAACTTGGTATTGTTTCAAGTTAGCCATTTGCGATTCATCATGAAGAGAAAAATTCTGATTGGTTAGGAGCTGGCTTCCTGCTAAGAGACCTATCAGAAGACTAACGATGATACCAAAATATTTGTTCATAAAATTAAGAGGACCACCAGTAAGTATGAGGCAAAAGTGATGATATTAGCTAGTGTTCGAACGGGAGTGTCGGTGAAATAAGCTTGAATGTGATGGCTACCTTTGGGCAACTTTATACTGATCAGTCCAGTTGAGTCTTCTTCAAGGGTAGCATTGTCGGTGGATTTATTTAAGTGAACTTGCCACTGCGGGAATTTTAGGACTGGAAATTGAATGGTGGCAGACTCGTCATATACATCTATTTCGGTCGCAAAATAGTTGGTTTTTCGATCGAAATAATGAAGATTAATTTTGGCATTATTTAAGGCAATAGGATTATCGGGGGCAAGATCTGTGGGTAAATCATCTATACCTGCAGGCAAGTAATCATGTGAAGCTGCTTTACGCTGTTGATCCCAACCTGCTCCTGATAAATATTGTTGATCTGTAGCATCTTGATAATATTTGTCGAAATGGAGATTGGCAGACATTGGGATGAAAGCGATTAAGAATATGACAACTAGAGCAATCTTTTGAAACTTCTGCGGAAGTCGACTGAGTACGAAGGCGGCAAGAAATGAGGTGAGTAGAGACAATGGCCCCAATAAACGCCAAGGGAATTGGACAAAGCGGACTAAAGGCAAAACTTCCCATATGCCCACAGAGCGTGCATGATTTAAGAAAAGATATCCGAGAGACAATGCAACAACCAAGGTGATGAAGTTTTTTAAATTTTTGAGAGTTAATAGTGAACTGATTGCCAAAATCAAAAGATGAGCGTATCCAATATGATAAGAAAATCCATCTTCAGGACCTGGTCTAGAAGGACCATAACCCCAATTTGTCTCTAAAAGTAGTTGTTTGATGGTCGGGTAATGAAGGGCGTATTGATAGTAATCATTTAGAAGTGAAATCGTATTGATCAGTGGTTGTTCGATAAAGGCAGGTAAAAGAAAAAAGGCACTAAGACCTAACCCTAAGCAGACAGATAATACTAATCCTATAAAACCCTGGCGTGACTTGAAGAGAAGATATAAACCTACTAAAACAAAAATCGGTGTATTGATGACAATGGAAATAGGATGCGAGGTAAGAAAAAAGCTAAAAACGATGGCAGATAGTATGATTTTAAGTCGAGTCGGTTTGATGAGAGTCAGAAACAGAGCAATTACACCTGGTAGCAAAGCAAGGGCAAATGATTCGGCTAGTGCCCCTCGGACATAAATGTTAACCAATCGATATGTGGAAAGACTAATTAAGATCACTGAGGCTAAACTGGCTGTATTTGAAAAAAAATGTCTCGATAAATGGTAGAGTCCAAAGGCACTTAAGAAGATACTTAAGAAAAAGAGAATTTTGATCGAGTCGAGGTAACTAAATCCTATCTGATGAATAATCGAGCCAAGATAGTAAGGGAAAGCAGAATAATAATTGAAGTGAGGTTGAGAATATGCTCCACCTAAATCAAGAGACATGCGACAGGGAATTTGACCATCTTCAAAGCACTTGGTCATTTGTTGCAGGCGGATGACCTGCATATCATCATGCATGCTAAAGAATCCTGAATGAAAAATTCCCAAAGAAGCTAAGATGCTGACTAAAAAGATGATAAGAAGATGTGTTTTAGGCATGTGATTTTCTAGACAGATGATAAAGATAAATTAAGCCAAAGACAGTTAGTATATTTCCAATCAGTCGAGGAGGCGTGTCTTGGAGTTTTAAATCAACTTGGTGATGGCCTGAAGGAATAATAAAAGTAATCTGCCCATCGTTATCGCTTGAGAAATGATTGGTCAGTTTTTTATCAATATGTACTTGCCAACCTGGATAATTAAAAATAGGGACACTTACCTGTTGCTCAGATTCACTTGAAAGTTCAAAACGATACCAATTAGTACCTGATTTCTGATTACTGAGGCGATAATGGCGATCGGAAAAGCTCGGTTGGATTGAAGCTGAATGATTGGGGGGAAATTGAGTAGCTTTGGGTAAGTAGTCAAAGATAGAAATCGTCATCATGCGATCAAATTGTGCACCAGAGAGTCTTTCGGCAGAGGTTTCGGTAGTTAACCTGATTGGTTTAAAAAAGGCAAATTGAGAAAGAATTATAGGCAAAATTATGAAAAGAAAGGTCACAACATATTTTGGTTTGTCACCGATAAATAATGAACCAGCAGCGACACAAAAAAAGAAGTTTGCAGTGACTAAAAAGCGCCAAGGAAATTGTAGAAAGTGAAGAGTAGTAATCTGTTCATAAATAAAGCTGGAACGACTGTGGGTCATAAAGGTAGAAATCAGACCGAAGGCGAAGAAGATGGAGACCGCTAGAGCTAATTGTGGATAGCGTTTGAAATTTCTTAATGATCTTATTAAGCCTAAGATGGCAAAAGCAATTAAGAGTGGACCATAGAAAAAAGAAAGATCGTCAAATGGCCCTAAATCAGAAGAACCATATGCCCAACTGGTGGTGTTAAAAAGTTGAGAAAATGCTAAAAAATGACGACGATAGTCAAAGTAACCTCCCAGCATCGATTCAATGTGGACCTGACTCCTCTCCAACAGAACCGGCAAAAGGAAAAAAGCAGACAACAAACCACCCAAAATAATTGCTTGTAAAAGCGTCTTAAAAATTAAAGGTTTGCTTTGAGATTTTGAAAAGACAAAAAGATAAAGGCCAAGAAAAAGACCAATGAAAGGAAAATAAATAAGGGTACTAACATTGTGGGTGGTTATAAGCAAAGCTGAAGACAAACCAAAGAGAATGGCACTGCTAGGTTTGGGATTAGTAAGGACACGGAAAGCACCAAGTAAAACAAGGGGGATAAAGACAAAAGCCCAGGACTCGCCCATGGCGCCGCGCGAAAATAAATCTGAAGCTCTGTATGGTAAATACGCATACAAAGTGGCGGCAACCAAACTGGCTCGATCAGATTTAAACAACTGTTTGGCTAGAAAATACAAAGTCAGATTACCAAATAGCAAACTAGCAGCAAAACCTACTTTGACTGCTGTCATCAACGACAATCCCGCGAAACTTAAGAGGGTCATAAAGTAGTAAGGTAATGGTCCGTAAAAAGTAAACTGAGGATAGCCAAAACCGTAACCCATATCAGGGACCCAGCGACAGGGAAATTGTCCATCGGTTATACACTTACTCATTTGATAAACACGCATGACCTGCATGTCATCGTGCATAGGAAAAAATCCAGGTAAAAATAAAAATCTAAGAGTAGGCAGTGTAATTACAAAAACGAGCAAAAGTTGCCAAAAGTGTCGTTTGAGGAAATTGGACATCACTTATTAAAAATTATAGCTTAGATACTAATACCAACCTTTTACATGATCGTAATAACGAATACGAAGCAACTCGATGAGTGAATTAATGAGATCTTGAGGGAATTTAACTTTGGTTTGCGTATCGTTGGTCCACGTGACAGGCACTTCTTTGATTTGATATTGATATTTATGAGCCAAATAGATTATTTCGCTATCAAAACCCCACCGATAAATGCGCGAGGCTTTAAAGATTTGATGAGCTGCTTTGATGGGAAAGCATTTAAAACCACAAGTAAAATCTGAAACCCAGACTTGAGTAAAAATTTGAGAAAGCAAAGTAAAACCTTTACCTAGCGTTTCTCTGATAAATGGTTGGTGAACAGCAACTACCGCACCTTTGGTTTTGCGTGTACCAATCAGAACACGATTTGAGGTCAGTAGGGGCGCAATCTTTTCGATTTGATTGATTGGGGTAGAAAGATCGATATCTAAAAAGAGTGCATACTCTCCCTTGGCAGCCAACATCCCTTGTTTGATGGCATAACCTTTGCCATGATTAACAGGATATGAAATTAATTTGAAATTAAGTTTTTGAGAAAGCTTTTCGAGTTTAGTTAAAGTATCATCTCGACTGCCGTCGTTGACAACAATCAATTCACTTGACTGTTTAAGGCTTTTTAAGTAGCTGGCGATACTTTCTAAATGAAATAATCGAGACGACTCGTTGTATGCAGGCACAATAATAGACCAAAACACGCGGCTGCCCATGCGACTATACTATATCAAGAATGTTCATTTTGATATCGCTATTTGTGGGAGTGATGTTTTTTGGGTCAATGCTATTTGGCAAAGTCCCTATCCCCTTTGATGGTTTGATTGGGGTCTACCACCCCTTCAACCAAATTGATTGGGGATTTGTAGCAGGGGTACCTTACAAAAATATTTCCGTGACTGATGTCTTCTCTCAACTCTACCCATGGCGAGAACTCGCCGTAGATATGATGAGAAGTGGCCAGTGGCCATTGTGGAATCAGTATTCTTTTGGTGGATATCCTCTCTTAGCAAATTGGCAAAGTGCTCCATTTAACCCACTCAATATTCTCATGGTGTTGTTTGGGAATGTTTGGGGTTATGGTTTGATGATTGCATTGGGCAGTGTGATTGCAGTGAGTGGAGCAATCAAGTTCTTGCGAGAGAAAAAGATTTCTTGGGTGGCGAGTTTAGCTGGGGCAGTAATATTTGGTTTCGCTGGTTTTATGACCACCTACCTTGGTTATGCCACAACTTCACTGATAATGGCTTGGCTGCCATGGATGTGGTGGAGTATCGAAAAAAGTAAGACTAGTAATAAATTAAGATACGCAGTTTTGTTTGGCCTGTGTCATTTTCCAATCTTGACAGGTGGATTCTTCCAACCGGCTTTGTATGCACTGCTATTAGCTTGGGGGAATTTATTCTTTTCAGTTAAATCATGGCGAACAAAACTGTGGTTTTTGCTATTTGGGACTTTGGGGGTTGGTTTGTCTGGAATTCAAATGTTAAGTGTGATCGAATATTTACCAAAAACCATTCGTGTTTTAGACAATAATATTTTTGAGTATCACTTTGGCCTTCTCCCATGGCGCAATTTAGTAACTTTTATTGCTCCAGACTTTTTTGGGAATCCAGCCACTGGTAACTTTAAAGGCTTTATGCAATATCAAGAAACGGCTGGATTTATGAGTGTGGTGGGAATAGTCGTCATCATCGCCAATTGGCTGAAGAAAGGATTTCGAGAAAACTGGTTCTTTTCGTTGACGTTTGTGGGTTCAATTTTGTTGGCTTTTGATAATCCCTTATCTGCATTGATATATCAACTGCAAATTCCGTTGATCTCAACTGGTTATGCTTCAAGATGGCTACTTGTTGCCGGAGCTAGTGGAGCAATGATGGTGGCACAAGGATTAGCTGATATCGATAGACGTAAATTACGAGAAGCAGTGACACTAATAGGAGTACTGATGTTGGTAGTAGCTTATGAAAACAGAACCAATGATATCGCCATGCGCAACATGATTTTGCCAATGGGAATGCTCCTTTGTAGTTTGGTACTGAGCATGATCCCAAGTAAAAGAATCGTTGTCTTTGGTTTGAGCATGTTGGTGGTATTTGATATGTATCGTTTTATGACTAAATTTACCCCTTTCTCCCCTATCTCATATCGAGAAAGAACCGGTGAAATTACTGATAAGATTCGAGCTATCACAAAAGATAGCCCACTTTTGATCGAATCAGGCCCGCTGATGCCGGCTAATACTTGGACTTATGGGAGAATCAGAAGCATTAGTGGTTATGACCCTCTCACACCTTTTGATTACGCGGTATGGTTTAGAGCTTTAGATATTGGTGATAACAAAAATCAAGTAATCGATGGTTCGTTGGCTAAGGGTAAATTCACACGTTACTTAAATTTGAACAATCCCACGTCAAAATTACTAGACTTAACGGGGGCGAAGTATCTACTGGCACTAAAATACGACAAGATTGCCCAAATAGATCAAAAGGGAGAAGTTAATAAAGGATATCTTAAAGATTACAAAGTAGCCGAAGTTTTTGACGAAACTGTGCTATTGGAGAAAAAAGGCGCGCCTGGACGTATTCGACTCTATTACAAAGCCACTAGTGAAACAGACA
>CAZBFU010000008.1:6594-7735 GCA_964491365.1 uncultured Pseudomonadales bacterium | reverse complement strand
AGGCTTTGAGAATGGAATTAAACTAAGTGTCATCAGTGCCGGCCTGATGTTACTAGTGATGGCTTTAGTATTCAAAAAACTGTAAGAACTCTTGGTGGCCAGCAGGGTTTATTGCCTTAGGGTAAGCAGCGATGAGTTTAAGTTTTGCTAATTGGTCTGCCGGTAATTGATTGCGAGTTGAATTGATAACAAAGAAACGACGGTTGGTAGTGGCTGTATTAACTAACCCCTCTGGGATGACGGTAGCAACAGGAGTGGAACCAACAATGACTATGTTTTTGTCACCTTGTGTATATATTTGTAAACCATCTGGCAGAGTCCCAAAAAAACCTTCGGTAAAGACGACGATCTTCTGACCACTTTTAGAAATTTCTTTCAGATAATCAGCTACTTCGACTTGACCATACCCTGCTGTCCATTCTTCAAGGTAGCCGCGGCGCATCTCGTAAGGCATAGGTGCAGTTTGGGGACTAGTCATGTACCAAGCTGAGAGACCCAAGGAAGAAGCCACAAAGACGGCCACAATTGCCTTGTTAGTAAAGATCCAGGAATCAAACAGTTGCTGTGCTGATAAGGCCAGGGCTGGGATTAATGGTAAACTCAAAAAAAGAATGTAGCGACTGGTATAGACTTTGGCCATGCTACTTTGGGCAAGCAAAGGAAGCAAAACTAAGACAAAACTGAACAACAAGAGTCGTCTACCCTCTTTAGCCCACAGAAGAGAGTAAAAAAGGATAAAGCTAAAGGGAGTAAATAAATACCAATACCAGTTCAACACAGATTTTAAGTTGCCAATAAGGGGGTTAAGAGGGTGCTTTATAACCTCGGAGAGAGTAAAAAGGTAGTCGCCATTGCGAGCACCGATCATATGAAAGGATGGACTTAACCTTAAGGTGTTGTAAAGTCCTTGTGAAAAAAAGAATACGAGGAAAAAACCAACCAATAAATAAATAAGGTGAGATTTAATTTTCTTATAACCAAAAAAAGCGGCAGAGAGCGCAAAAAAGAAATAGAAAAAGATGGCAGGAGGTTTGGTCATCAAGCCTGCACCGATTACTACTCCAGTAAAGATTGCCAAATCTAAGCGCTTGGGGTTGTTGATATAGAGGTAACTAAAAACTAAGGTCAGTAAACCAAAGGC
>CAZBFU010000008.1:4116-6494 GCA_964491365.1 uncultured Pseudomonadales bacterium | reverse complement strand
AATAGCTTTTCAATTTGGTCAATGGGAGTGGACTGATCCATGTCAGTAAAAAGAATGATTTCACCTTTGGCAGCTTTGACACCTGCATTGATCGCTGCAGCCTTACCGGCATGAGCGTTTTCTAGCAAGCGAAAATTGGAATGGGCACGACAATATGATCTGACTAATTCTTTGCTGCCATCGGTGGAGCCATCATCTGAAATGAGAACTTCATAATCGATTTTGCTTTTGGAAAGGTAACGATCGACGAGATCAAGACATCCGGCTGAAATGTTTTCCTTTTCGTTGTAGTTGGGGATGATGACGGAGAGACGTGGTCGCATATTTTTATTTGGGCTTTATTATACCTTCATGATCGTAAATTTGAGCGATTTCGGTGATGAACTTGTTGAGAGCTTCTTTGAGGGGTAGTTCAAAACGGATACTTGAGGTAGCTTGATGTCCTCCACCGCCAAAGTGATGAGCGACGGCTGAAACATCGAAGGAGCGGTCGCGACTACGCAGAGAACAATTGGTAAAGCCAGGTGACTTCTCGATGAAAAGAGCGCCAAACTTGGTACCATCGATGCGAGTAGTAAACATATTGGCAAGTTCGCCTGTGGGTAATTTGGAACCGTGAATAGCCCAATGCTCGTAATCGACAGCTAAATAGGCATACCAGTTATCTGGTCCTAGAGCTATAGTATTGAGAATTTCACTCCAAGCTTTGAGATCAGCTGGAGTATAAGAGCGCAAAAGTAAATCGATACATTCGTGGTAACGTCCTCCAAGTTTGATCAATTCGGATATAGATTGAATCGCTTCGTAGGAAGTATTTCCATTTTGCAAACAAGAAGTGTCACCTAAAATGCCAAAGAGAAGTAAGGTCGCTATATCCGGTGTGACTTCTGCCTTTAGAGTTTTGGCTAAGATCAGAACAAGCTGAGCGGTACTATTGGCAGCTGGCTCGATCCATTCGTAATCTGCATAGAGAGTGTTGTCAGGGTGATGATCTATATTGGCGACTGGCTTAGTAGGTCTGGAGGCACTACGGGTACCAAGTTTCCAAACGGCGGTATCGAGAGCTAAGTAAAGATCATGGTCACTTCTGATAGCTAAATCGAGAGGTTCGACACTGACTCGCTCACCGAGAGGTAATTTGGCAACATAGGGAGGAAGTCGATCCTCACTATAGACAGTAACTTTTTTGCCTATAGATTCCAAGAGTGCAGCAGTAGCTAAAGCACTTCCTACTGAATCTGGATCTGGCGAGAGATGAAAGTGAATAAGAATACTTTTCGCTTTGTTGATGGCTTCGATGACGCTTGGGGTTGGGCTCATGGTTGATGGATTATACGGTATAAGCGCAGATGGTCAATCTGCCACTCGTAATCCAACTTGGCAATGCCAAACTTAGCAATCTGATAACCAGAATTACCTAAAGGTTGGCAGGTTTGGCCATCCTCGCAGACGACAAAAAGTTGATCAGTGAGGTGGTCTTCAGAACGAACCAGTGGAGCTTTGGTGTTTTCTAAGAAATAACGATAGGACTCATCGTAGTTTTGCTTAGCAATAAGACCAAAATTGAAGGGTTGACCCTTGGAATTATCGATAATCTGTTTGGCTGCTAGTTTGGTACGAGCCAATTGATAGTTTGGACTTTGTTTGAGTGGTGAAAAGGCTACAGCTAAATATGTAAAGGCGATTAATACTAATAAGGAGAAGACTTTTAAGAATTTTGGTAACTGCCAGAGATTCCTGATGAGTATAGCCAAGAGGTAATACAAAGCAGGATACATAAAACCGTAATAGTGAGCATAGACATGCTGCTTGTAGACTGATAAGCCTAAGACGCCAAAACCAAGCCACAGAGCCAACAATTGATAGGCAGGTTTACCACGCTTTTGAAAAGAAACTACGAAGAAGAAAACCGCGCTAATGATGGCAATAAAAGGAGCATAGAAGGTTTGACGGGAAAGATACATATCGGTCACTATCTGAGTGACTACAGGTAAGAAACGATCAGATCGACCAGGATTAAGATTGATAGTAGTTTGCCGATCGGTGAAAAATTGGATAAAAGACTTGGAATTGAGACCATCGTGTTTGAGATCAAACAAAATTAATGGTGCCAAAGAGACAGCGAAAACGACCACACTTAAAGCGATCATTTTGAAAAATGCCATTTGTTTGCCAGTTAAGAATGAAGCGCGAAGTAAATAAAGGCTATAAAGACCAATGACGGGTAACAACAAAAAGCCTAAGTAGTGAAATTGGAGGGTAGCCGCAAAGAAACCAACACTGACTGGTAAAAATTTACTATTGGTTCGTGCCTTATCGAGAAAATAGATGGTGAGTAAGGCAAATAGAGGCATGGGGTTGGGATTCCAGCTGGAACG
>CAZBFU010000008.1:0-4016 GCA_964491365.1 uncultured Pseudomonadales bacterium | reverse complement strand
GAAATAAACTGATCTATTTCCTCGAAATTAAATTGACCATCACTATCGATAAAAGCAATCCAATCATACTTAGCTCCATATAAACCACTTTTAAGTGCTGCACCATAACCTCGATTGGGATTGTGGTTAATAACACGAAGATGTTTGTCTTTGAGGGCTAAACCTTCAGCGATTTTGCCTGTGTTGTCTTTGGAACCATCATTAACGATGATGAGTTCCCAATTTTTGGCGACACGAGATGCGTGAGTAACGACATTAGCAACAGTTGATTCGATATTGGCCTCTTCGTTGTAGGCGGGCAAAAAAACACTCAATGAGTCGATCTTCATTTCAGATCAAGTATAACCTATGAACTAGAGGTTGTTGTATAAACCGTATGCTGCAGGCCAATCGCAGAATGGAGTGAGGACAATTTTGGTGTCTTTAAGCCATGCACTATCGTCAATTGGAGTTGAAACTGCTTGATACAAATTTATCTCGGCTTGTACTCTGGTAACACACGAACTATATGCAGATTTAACAGCATCGAGAAATTTTTTGCTAATTGAGGAGGCGACTTGAAACTCTAGCTTCATGGTTTGGTTTTCATTTTCAAACTGATTTGTAATGTTGACCTGGTGCTGATGATTGATGACATGACAAAGCTCATGGATTAGCATGGATACTTTTTGCACTGGGTGAGTATTGTTCGGAAGACTTATTTCGTAAGACTCCCCTACTTTTTGGTAACTGGCATAATCTTGAAGTTCAGCTAATGAATACTTAATTTCTGGCAAAGTGGCATGAGTAGTTTTTTCAACTAGGAGCAATACCTCATCTGGCAAAACGAATTTTGGTAAATTTATTGAGTCAAACGAAGTTGGTATCAATTTCTTAGTGTCGAAACGCAAAAATAACTCGATCAAATCTTGAGCTTTCAAATGAAAATCTCTGGCTTTGTGGTTGACCATCATTTCCAGATAATTTTGAAATCCCTTTTCAATAGCGAGCTGATTGCGAAGATTGGCTAAACGGAGATGGAACTTTTTTAACAAAACAGGATCCGCTTGATCGCCTTTTTCTATTTCTGTGAGAAGTTGGGATATGACAGCAATCAATTCATCTGGTACACCACCAATATTGACGATTTTTGAAGACATATCTTAAAGATAGGGGGTCCAGTCGGCGACGGGGGCAGTGTTGTGAAGCATAAACTGCCAGGCATAAAGATAGATTGGAATCAAGGCAAGTAAATAAATTGGTTTGAACTTAAACTTAACTAAAAACCGTTGATATCCAAGAATTACCAAAGGAGCGATAGGAATCAAATATCGACTAACATCGCGATGGGCGACAAAAAGGGTGGAAATATAAAAAATCAGAGCAAAAGCAAATTCGGGATATCTTTTGTCTTGCCATAGCATGGCGACACCAAAGCCATAGACCAACCACAGCCAGATAATTTCTTCGAGCCAGAAATCCCCAGTCCAGACCGCACCCATGGGTGAGAAGATCGAGAAAGGTGGAAAAAATAAATGAAAGTTGTCGCCACTATGAAAATAAGCAAAGAAATCACCTGTTTGTTGCTGATAAAAATAGAATAAGCCTACGATAGCGATAGGACCAAGTAGTAAGGGGGTAAATTGAAGTAAATGTTTGAAACTTTTCTTTTGGATACTTTCAAAAAGAGCGACCAAAGCCAGGGCGCCAAAGAGAAGAATACCTGGACTTTTGGTGAGTTGAGCTAATGCTAGTAATAAACCGGTAAGCCAGAAGCGACGTAACCGAAAAGTATAAACTGCCGCGAGGATGAAGAAAACAAACCACGATTCGGGGGCACCAATACCGTGGATGACCAGCACTCTGGCGGGTAGAAAAAGAGTTAAAGCTACCATGAGTACTTTTGATTTGAGACCAAGCTTAGTGAGAAGTTGATAGAACATCAGACAAGCAAGAATAGTCCCAACTAAATTTGAAACAAGCATGGCTGTAGGGGTATTAAAGAAAACACTAAAAACGTTGATAGTCAGGGGGTAAAACGGTAAATGAGCAGGATAGTACTCTAGAGGAAGAGGAGTAGAAAAAGTGGAACGGATAATTTCTTTGTCATACCAACTTTTGGCTACTTCGATATAGTTGGGACCATCAAAATTACTCCAAACAATCTTAGTGCCTTCGGAAAAATTCAGATTCCAACCAGGAAGTGATGAAATTTTGAGAAAAAAAGGTAGCCAAAGAACAAGGGTGGCAATGATAGCTATAGCAACTACTTTGAGCCGTTCGTTCATTTTTTGTACTTCTTTTTCCAAATGACTTTGTTGTACATGAACCAGTTGTACGGAAGAACTAAGAAGACAATCACAAAGGGAAGAATGATCTGTCTATTTAAGCCCGTTAGATGTACAAGAGAAGTGCCTGCGGTAGTCTGGATCAATAACGCGCCGATGGACGTAAGATTAAACTGAATAAACTTCTTGGCAATCATGAAAGGAGTGGTCATTTGTGAATCCTTGAAAGTCCAAAGATTGTTCCAAGTAAAATTACTCACAATAGAAACTTCGGTTGAGGCAAGCCAAGCCAACCACTCAACCTTCCATAAGTTGAAGAAGAAAGAAAGACCAGTGGCATTGACTACATAACCGATAAAACCAACGGTACCGAACTTAATAAATTTCTTGGTAGTATCGTCTTTGAGGCGAAGCAAGATGACGGTTCTAAAAATATCTTTGGCAGTTTGAGGTTCAATTTTGCTCGCACCACTTTCTCGAAGCTGAAATTTTAAGGGGACTTCACTAATTTTGGCACCAAGTTTGCTCATCTTGAATAAAAATTCAAGTTTGTAGGCAAAACTTTTGGAAATGAGATTGTCCATATCCATCTTGTCGACGAAGCCTTTGACACGACTGGCTTTGAGACCAGTGGTGGGATCGGTGACCTGGAAGAATTTTTTGGTCGGAAAGAAAAGAATCATACGGGCGACAAAGCCACCAAATTCGGAAAAGAACAGGCGTTTGAATCCCCAACCTTTGGGATTTTCCCCACCAGCAATTTTTCGTGAGCCCAACACATAATCATCGCCAGCTTTGATGCGATCGAGCATGAGAGGTATAGTCTCTGGAGGATGTTGAAAATCTCCATCGAACTCTATGACTACATCTGCATTCAACTCACTCATTGAATATTTGAATCCACGTACGTAGGCTCCACCAATTCCTGCCTTGGTTTTACTCAATGAAAGATGAAGATCTTTGAATTTCTTTTGTTT
Source organism: uncultured Pseudomonadales bacterium (assembly GCA_964491365.1). Taxonomy (GTDB): domain Bacteria; phylum Patescibacteriota; class Microgenomatia; order UBA1400; family MFAQ01; genus CAZBFU01. The sequence goes on along the minus strand of CAZBFU010000008.1, from coordinate 772 downwards.
CTCTTGCACGACTTTGTAGGTGCCGTCTGGAGAGGTATCATCCACGACGAGGACCATCATGTGCCAATCTGAAATTGCAGGAAAGGTCTTGGTAAATAAGTGGTCGATCATTGCACCTATCGAATCTGCTTCGTTGTAGGTAGGAATGACAACAACCGCGACGGGTTTGTGGTCTGCCATATAGGTTTGAGTATACCAAGATATAATCAGAGTTGATGAAAATTGATATTTTGAGCTTGTTTCCAGAAGTGTTTACTCCCCTATCGGAGTCGATTATTAAACGAGCAAGTGACAAAGGCTTGGTGAAGATTGCTATTCACAACCTTCGTGATTGGTCGAACGACAATCATCGAACTGTCGACTCACCTCCTTATGGTGGGGGTGCGGGCATGGTGATGAGAGTAGATGTGATCGACCGAGCCTTGGAAGCATTGCGAACTGTTAATTCTAGGGTAATTTTGATGGACACCAAAGGACCGGTGTTTAATCAGGCAAAAGCAAAAAGTATGACCAGTCTGGAACACATCATTTTGATTTGTGGTCACTATGAAGGTCTAGATCATAGGGTACATGAACATTTGGTAGATGAAGTGATATCGATAGGAGAATTTGTGCTGACGGGAGGTGAATTACCAGCCATGATCGTGGTCGATAGCGTGGTACGACTTTTGCCTGGAGTCTTGGGCAATGAAGAGTCACTCTTGGAAGAGTCTTATGATCAACCAGGGAAAATAGAGTATCCACAATACACTCGACCAGAAGAATACAAAGG
>CAZBFU010000007.1:18692-29674 GCA_964491365.1 uncultured Pseudomonadales bacterium | reverse complement strand
GTAAAATACAAATAATGAAAATCTATCTTGGAGCAGATCATGGCGGTTTTGCGATAAAAAAGACCATTTTTGAATGGTTGAAAGAGAAAGAATATATGGTCAATGATGTTGGAGCAGAGAAACTACAAGTAGATGATGATTTTGTGGATTATGGTTTGGATGTGGCTGAGATGGTGGTTAGCGAACCTGGTTCTAAAGGAATTCTTTTTTGTCGCAATGGATTTGGGATGAGTATTGTGGCAAATAAAGTACCTGGAATTCGCTGTGGCTTAGGTTTTGACGTGGAAGCGACTAAGAAAGGAAGAAGCGATGACGATATAAACTGTTTAGCGATTCCTGCTGATTATCTAGACGAAGGAAAAGTAAAGGGAATAATTTTGGCTTTTTTGGAAACTGAGTTTAGCAGTGAGGAGAAATATAAACGCCGACTATATAAATTGGAATTATTGACTGAACAATCTGGTGGTTGTTGTGGTGGTGGTTGCGGAGGAGATGAAGGTGGATGTTGTGGTGGAGGGTGTGGACACGAGCATTGAGCAGAAGAGCTGTTTATAATGAAGATTGATGGTAACAATTGTGCCTGCAATATTGCAGGAATCTTTAAGCGGATTTAAATCTGAACTTGAAAAAGTTTGGTCTGTGGCACCTAGGGTGCAGTTGGATGTGATCGATGGTGTTTTTGCGCCTAAAAAAACGGTAGGTCCTGAAGTAATTCGTGAAGTTGAAACAATTGTCCGTTTTGATGTGCATTTGATGGTGGATAAACCTGAAAATTGGGTGGGAAGGGTAGCCGCAATGGGAGTAGATCGGGTATTTGGACAAGTTGAGATGATGGCAGATATGGTGGCATTTATTGAAGAAGCTCAGTTTGAAGGAATGGAAGTGGGGTTAGCATATGATATCGAGACGCCAATCGAGGGAGTGGAAAAGTATATCAATGATATTGATGCAGTTTTGTTGATGGCAGTAAAAGCAGGGGCACAAGGTAATCATTTTGACGAAAGGGTTTTTGAAAAAATTAAACAGATAAGAAAATTGAATAAAAGAATCACGATTGTGGTAGATGGTGGTCTAGATGAAGATAAGATAAGAAGATGCTTGGCAGCTGAATGGGCGGAAGAACTGGCAGAAGGAGAACTATTAAAGTCGACGATGGGAATGGAGTTTTCGGTTGGGTCTCACCTATTAAAGTCTGAAAACGTAATTGAAGAATACGAGAATTTACAACATTTAAAAAATAATCATGGATGAAAATTCAGTTGTGGGAAAAGCTTGCAAGTTAAAACATATTAGAGCAGTTTCGGTCTTTGGATATGCTGAAGCAGACCCAAGTACTCAGCTATATAAAGATGCGTTTGCAGTCGGAAAAATCTTGGCTGAAAATTGTGTAGATGTAATTAACGGAGGAGGGCCAGGTGTAATGAAGGCATCGACAGAAGGTGCTCATGCTGGGGGAGGTCGAGCGCGTGTGGCAACTTTTCAACCAAAGTTTGTAAAGAATTTTGAAGGAAAAGATCTAACCAATAAAGCTGATGACGAAGTGGTAATGAGTAATTATCTCGAGCGAACCTTGAAACTTTTGGAAATGGGGAATGCGTATGTAGTGATGAATGGAGGTACTGGAACACTGTCAGAATTTGGAATGGCATGGGGCTTGGCTTACCTTTATTTTGGTCATCACAAACCAGTGATTCTTTACGGTGATTTCTGGTACGACGTGACGGAAACTTTAGTGAAAAACATGTTGATTGGGTCTACAAGACCTAAAGCTTTGGAAGTGTACAAAATTGCAACTTCTCCTGAGATGGTAGTTAAATACCTTCAGTATTTTGATTCATACTTAGAAGAGCATAGTAATGAACTGTTGCATTTGGAAGATGGTGGTACTAAAGAAACGGCATTTATTAACTAGATTTGATTGATGTTTAATGAAGGACAACTGGTCAAAAAAGCCGAAGAGCTAAGAGAATTGATCGTAAAAATGCTAACGACGGCTGGGAGTGGACACGTGGCTGGACCGATGGGGAGTGCTGATTTTTGGGTTAGTCTTTATTTTGGCGACTTAATTAAGTTAGATGCGAATGATCCATGGCATGAAGATAGAGATAGAGTAGTGCTTTCAGCCGGCCATTATGCACCGGCGTTGTACGGAGTATTGGCAATGAAGAGTTATTTTCCAATGAGTGAATTACAGACCTTGCGAAAATTAGGAACAAGATTACAAGGACACCCGGTAGCAAAATTGTTACCTGGTGTGGAAGTAAGTAGTGGCCCTTTGGGTCAGGGAATTAGTCAGGCGGTTGGTATGGCACTAGCTGCAAAAATGACGAAAAAAAATTGGCGAGTGATTTGTGTGATGGGTGATGGAGAACAACAAGAGGGTCAAGTATGGGAGGCGTATATGAGTGCTGCTAAATATGAGCTGGATAACTTATTAATTGTGGTTGATAGAAATAATATTCAAATCGACGGATTCACAGAAAAAGTGATGCCTTTAGAACCACTATCTGAAAAATATAAGGCTTTCAATTTACATACATTAGAAGTAGATGGTCACAATTTTCGTCAGATTTTCGAAGCTTTTTCGAGATGGAAGGTCAATGTAGGCAAACCGACAGTACTGATATTAAAAACAACACCTGGTAGAGGAGTGGAGTTTATGGAGAATAATGCGGCTTGGCATGGTAAAGCGCCTAGTTTACCAGAAGCAATTGAAGCGCTGCAGGCTTTGCGAAAAATGCGGACTTTAAATTCACAAATTGTAAATGACTAATGATTAACGAAGAAATGTATTTGCGACCACTTCGAAGTGTGGAGAAAAAATCGATGAGAGATGGTTATGGTGATGCATTGGTGGAACTTGGTGAACGGTATGAAAAATTGGTAGTGCTTTGCGCTGATTTATCTGATAGTACTAGAGTGGAAAAATTTGCAAAGAATTATCCCGAACGTTTTGTTGAGCTTGGAATTGCTGAACAGAACATGATGGGGGTGGCAGCGGGAATGGCACTTTCGGGGATGATTCCAATTGTTAATTCATTTGCTTGTTTTTCTCCTGGAAGAAATTGGGAACAGTTTCGAATTAGTGTGGCGTTTAGTAAGACCAATGTAAAAGTGGTGGGAGGTCACGCAGGACTGGGAAATGGTGAGGATGGTGGTAATCAACAAATGTTTGAAGATGTGGCAATAACAAGAGTGCTACCTGGGATGACGGTATTGGTACCTGCAGATGAAACTCAAATAAAAAAAGCCACAGTGGCGATGATGGCGATGCAAGGACCAGTGTATATGCGAATGACAAAACCGACCCGGGACAATGTGACAACAATGATGACACCTTTTGAAATTGGAAAAGCACAAGTATGGAAATCTGGGGATAAAGTAACAGTGATTGCAAATGGGATGATGGTAGTAGAAGCATTGTGGGCAGCGCAAGAAATTGATGGAGTAGAAGTGATCAATGTGCACACGGTGAAACCAATTGATGCAGAGACAATTTTGCGAAGTGTGACTAAAACCGGTAAGGTGGTGGTGGCAGAGGAGCATAGTATTATCGGTGGTTTGGGAAGTAGTGTAGCGGAAGCTTTGTCGGAAGCGGGAATTCCTCATTTATTGAAAAGAGTGGGTATGAGGGATGTCTTTGGCGAATCTGGTGAAGTTGCGGAATTGGCTGAAAAATATGGATTAAACCGAAAGGGAATCTTACAAGCGATTAAGCAAGTAATAGGCTGAGTAAGGTAACATGAAGTTATGGAAAAAGTTTTAGAAAGAGATGGTAAAGTTATGCTCTTGGCGTATGACCAAGGATTTGAACATGGACCTGTTGATTTTGATAAGAGAAATGCTAATCCTGCTTACATCATGGATATTGCCACTAAAGGTAATTACACTGGGGTAGTATTTCAAGAAGGAGTGGCAGCAAAATATTATGATTTGAATAGTAAAGTGCCCCTGGTAATGAAATTAAATGGGAAAACTTCTTTTCAGGGTGATGAACCGCTTTCATTGCAACTTTGTAGTATTGAAAAAGCAATCAAACTTGGGGCAAAAGCAGTGGGCTATACGATATATGTAGGAAGTGAACATGAAGAGAGGATGATGGCGGAATTTTCGAGGATTGAGGATGAAGCACATGAAGCTGGTTTGCCAGTAATTGGCTGGATGTATCCACGAGGAAAAAAGGTAGCAGGGAAAGAAAATAGTAAAGATATTGTGGCATATGCGGCCAGATTAGGAATGGAACTTAATTGTGATTATGTTAAAGTGCCTTATACAGGAGATAGTGGGAGTTTTCGCTGGGTGGTCGAAGTAGCCGGTAAAACAAAAGTGTTGGTACAGGGTGGTAAAAAGATGAGTTGGAACGAGTTGTCTGGTGAAGTAAAGGGGGCTTTGGAAGCTGGTGCAGCAGGAATTGCTATCGGTCGAAATGTATGGCAAGCAGAGGACGCCTATCAAGTCAGTGCAGGGTTGGAGCGAATTATTTTTGAGTAAAACTAAACAGGGTAATAATGAGACGGTGAAGACGCTTACCCCATCTTGTCCAGAAACCATCGAAATAAATAATATTCAGAAAGACCAAGCTTACGACTACGACAGCGTCGAAATTTGCTCGAGACCAATAAGCATCTTCGAGCCTTATCCACATAGCAAACTCGTCGAAGGCTAACCCTAAAGAAATTCCGTATAGAACTGAGAGTCTAAGTTGGTTTGAAGTAGTTTTGGGTAGAAGAAGTGAAAGGAGATTAGAAAGTGCGAGCAGGATTATGCCATAAGCAAAATGATGGATATGCTCTCCGCGTACTGTGAGTGTTAGTTGTGGAAAGAGATAGGTGGTAAGTCTAGAAATAATAAATGTTCCCAACAAACTGAGGAGAATCAGAAAGGGAATTTCTTTGCGTCTGCTTTTGATAAAGTTTGGGATTCTCACATTTAGTATTTTAAAGGAGAGTGGTGCGATAATGAAATGGATGAAAAGAGTAGTGGTTTGTGGATCAGCTGTAATTGACGTCTTGGTGTCATCTAAAGATTTGAAGGTGATGAAAAGTCACATGGTAAGCGGAGGGGTAGCGTTGTGTGAAGTTTATGGTGGCAAAAGTGAAGCAGAGGAGATAATTCTGGAAACAGGAGGAGCAGGGACTAATGTGGCAGTGGGTTTGGCAAGGCTCGATAAAACTGTAAGTGTGGTAGCTAGAATTGGAAAAGATTGGGTAGGAGAAAGAGTGATAAGTGCCTTGAATGTGGCTGGAATTGATACTGGCTTACTACAAATCGATCAAGAAAGAAGAACTGGATTGTCTGTAGTATTGGTAGCAAGCGATGGAGGGAGATCAATTATTACAAATAGAGGTGTAAGTAAAGAAATAGAAATCAATTTGATTGATGCGAAAAAAATTAAAGTAGCCGATTGGATGCAAATATCTAGTCTGGGTGGAAAAGTGGAACTTGTTGAGGATATGGTGGGGATGAAGGGCGCCCAAACTAAAATTGGTTGGAATCCAGGGATAAGTGAGTTAAATCAAAAGGAAAGAGTTTGGAAAATATTAAAGAATATTGATGTCTTGTTTTTGAATAGAATGGAAGCAAGTAAATTATTGGAAGGTGAGTTTTTGGACAGTAAATTATTGGCAAAAAAGATAATCGAGAAAGGAGCGAAAATGGTAGTAATTACAGATGGAATAAGGGGAGCAGGATTGGCAGTTGAAAATAATTGGTATGAAGCGGATGCGTTTAAATCTAGATCTGTAGACGATACTGGCGCGGGGGATGCTTTTGTCAGTGGATTTGTGTCGGGATTACTAGAAGATGTGGATATACTTACAGCATTGAAGAGAGGTTTGGTGAATGGAGCAAGTGTGGTGACATATTTGGGAGCTAAGGATGGATTGTTGACCAAAAAGAAAATGGCAAAATGGTTACAAAAAAGACTGAGGATGCGAGAGGAGCGTTTGTGATTAAATGAAGTCAATGAAAGTGTTCGTCACTCATACATTGTTTGGTGATTATCTTAAGAAATTAGGTGAAGAGTATGAAGTGGAAATATGGCCTGACAGAGATATAGCTAAACATGACTTGCTGGCAAAAGTAAAAGGTGTCGATGGAATTATCAGTTTGTTAACTGAAAAAATTGACGCTGAAGTGATGGAAGCGGCTGGAGATAATCTTAAAGTTATCGCTAACTATGCGGTAGGTTATGACAATGTGGACATTGAAGAAGCGACTAAGAGAGGCGTCGTGGTGACCAATACGCCAGGAATACTTACAGAAGCGGTTGGTGAGCATGCGGTGGCAATGATGCTGGCATTGACGAGGCGAATTGTGGAAGGTGATAGATTTGTGCGACTAGGTAAGTACAAAGGTTGGGAGCCCGATTTACTAGTGGGTAGTGGAGTGCGTGGAAAAACTATTGGTATAGTAGGTTTGGGGAGAATAGGAAGGTGGACTGGTCGAATCGCTTGCGCCTTAGGGATGAAAGTAGTTTATAACTCTCATACTAGAGATGATGAATTTGAAGAAGAGCATGGTGCGGTATACCATACTTTGGATAAACTCTTGGAAATGGCTGATGTGGTGTCTCTGAATGTACCTTTGACCGAGCAAACTAAGAATTTAGTAAGTGAAAGAGAACTGGCAATCATGAAAAAGAGCGCAGTTTTGATCAACACTGCTAGAGGTGGAATTGTAAACGAAACTGCTTTGATAGAAGCATTGAAGACAGGAGTGATTGCAGGGGCAGGTTTGGATGTCTTTGAGAACGAACATAAACCAAATGAAGCACTTTACAAGTTACCCAATGTGATCTTGACACCACATATAGCTTCAGCAACAATTGAAGCTCGAATGATGATGGCGAAAATTGCCGTTGAAAGTGTAACTGCCGTATTAAAAGGAAGGTTGCCTGAATCAATAGTTAACAAAGAAGTATGGGAAAAGAGAAGAAAAATCTAGAAGATAACGATGAACTAGAAGAAGAAAAATCGAGTAAGAAAACAGACAAAAAGGATAAGAAAAAAAAGAAGAGAGAAGATAAAGAGAGTAAGGAGAGAGAGCAAAGAGGAAATAAAAAATGGATCGTAGTTGTTTGTTTAATTAGTGTGTTGCTGAGTTTAGTTTTTTACCTTTTATCTGGCCTTAATAGAGACAGAGAACAGGGATTATTCTTTGGACAACAAAAAGGAGCTGATTTAGATATAAGAAATATACCTGAAGTTAAGAAAGGTTACAAACTTTAACGAGTGGTGGTGATTCCTTGGAGAGATTCTGTTTTTTTGGCTTCTTTGGCTTTGAGTATTTCTTGAATAGCAACAGGATCACAAGTCTTGGTGGGTTTGTTTTGAGGAGTGAAATACTCATATCGTGAAGGACAACCGGCACAGGTTAGGGTATTGGTCAGAGTACAAATGGCGACTTTGACTAGATCCTTGGGGGTAGTAAAGGGGGTGTTGTTGGGATTGGTTGAAAGTAGTGAGTTGGTGATGCGGTTCCAAATAGGAGAAGCACCAGTGATACCAGAAGCCACTCTACTCATAGGAGTGTTGTCGTTGTTGCCTACCCAAGTCGCAACGACAAAGTCAGGAGTGTAGCCAATAGTCCAGTTGTCACGAAGATCGTTGCTGGTACCAGTTTTGACAGCGGCGGTGTATTTACCCAAGTTGAGAACTGAACGAGAACCAAATGCAGCTGAGCGTGCTTGGTTGTCGGTAAGAATACTAGTTAAGTAAAAGGAGGTTATTGGTTTGAGAGTTTGCTTGATTTGACAAGTATTGGGAAAACAGGGGTTGTAACTTAAGGTTTGACCGTTGGTTTTTTCGATTTTGACAATCGGGTTTAAAGGAACGGTTAGGCCATTGTTGGCAAAAGTACCATACAGGACAGCCATATCGGTCATCTTGACCTCGAGACTTCCTAAGGTCATGGATAAACCATAACGAGTAGTATCGGACCAGGTAGAGATGCCTAGGGATTTGCCTAAATTGGCAAAATCAGAAATACCGTATTTGGCGAGTAAGAGGACGGCGGGAATATTGTAGGAACTAGCAAGGGCTGTTCGTAAAGAAATGCGACCGTGGAAGCGATTGTCATAGTTCTTAGGACTCCAAGCTGGAGAGCCGATGAGACGAAAAGTGACGGGCTCATCATTGATTGATTCACTGGGAGTGGCACCGTTTTCAAAAGCCAAAGCATAAGTTAATGGTTTGATTGAAGAACCTGGTTGACGAAGAGAGGTGGTAAGGTTGACTTGACCATCGTTGCCTAAATCGAAATAATCTTTTGATCCCACCATAGCCAATATTTCACCATTACTAGGTCTGGTGATGAGCGCGGCACCGTTGGTGACTTTGAGACTACCTATTCGTTTGATCTCATCTTTGACAGCTTCTTGGGCGGTTTGTTGGATGTCCAAATCGAGAGTTGTAGTGACTTTTAAACCTCCTCTATTGACTAGATCTTCTCCAAATTGATCTACGAGTAAGTCACGAATATACATGACAAAGTGCGGAGCAAGAATATCTTTTTGGGGTGAACTAAAAACTAACTTTTCTTGGAGAGCTTGTTCGTATGCTTCTTGAGAAATAAAGTGATTATTAATCATTTGCATGAGAACAAGTTTCTGGCGAATTAGGGAAATTTGTGGCCTAATGTAGGGAGAATATTTACTAGGTGCTTTGGGCAGACCTGCTAAGAAAGCCGCTTGAGCAAGAGAGAGGTTCTTGGCATTGATGCCAAAAAACTGCTGTGAGGCCTCTTGGATCCCATAAATTGGTCCTCCAAAACCTACTTCATTTAAGTACATTTCAAGAATAGTATTTTTGTCGTACATCAATTCTGTTTCGACAGCTAATACCATTTCTTTTAATTTTCTAGTCACTGTTTGCTGTGTATCTAGAAGTGAATTCTTGACTAATTGTTGGGTGATAGTAGAACCGCCTTGAGTGGTGCCTTCGGTAAGATTGGTATAAATTGCACGAACTATACCTGAGAGAGAGATGCCTTGGTGTCCATAAAAATCTTCATCTTCGATAGCAAGAAAAGCATTGGGGACATATGAGGGTAAGTCTGAAATTTTAATGGGAGTGCGGTTTTCGTCATCGTAAATTTTGTAGAGAAGGCGTCCATTTCGATCTAGAATCTGAGTCGTCAACCTAGAAGGACTTGTAGCTAATAGACTTGTCGAAGGAAGATCTTTGAAAATATAGTAATAAACTGAGAAGACAAGTCCACTAACAATTAGGAGTGTAAGCGTTTGAAAGTAGGGGAAGTGAAAGGTGGTTTTGGGAGTTGGTTTTTTCTTAGAGGGTTTGGATAGAAGTCGCTTGGAAAGTTTTTGGGTAAGTAACTGATCTGCAAGGTTTATGGGTTTTAGCAGAGCAGAAAGTTGCGGTAATTTGATTTTAGGAGTAAAAATCAGACGAAGTTGACGCAATAATATGGCAATAAAACCAATTGCGGAAATAAGCAAAACCAGAATTTTGAAAATTGGAGATCCTAAATATCTAAGGGGATTAATCCTCTTAGTTATAGGACTTTTGATAGTGGTCTTCTTGGCAGACACTTAGGTACGAATCTGGAGATAATAGGCATATTTTACCAAAACTAGAGGCCTAAATCTAGAGTTTCTGACGAATGACTTGCCAGAGGTCGGTGTAGGGGTGTTCGTAGCCTAATGCCCAAATTCCAAGGCCAGCCAAGCCTGATTGGTTGATAAGGTCGATTTTGAGGCTAAGTGAGCGGGCATCTTCATAGTGGATTTGGTAGTATTCTCCGTCTTTACCGAAGGTAAGGTACGGGGTTTGGGAGATATCTGACCACTCTGATTTAAGGGAGGAAATCTGAGGATTGTAGAACATTTCCTTTAAATTTTCGTAAGTGACGGTCTGACCAGTTTTGGGGTACGTATTGGCCAGAAAGTTGGTGGAAGCTGTCTGCCATTGGTAGCCATAAAAGGGAAAACCGAGAATGATTTTGTGAGCTGGAACTAATTTATTGATATCAGATACTGCGTTGACGATATCGTAATCTAGGCAAGGAGTAGTGGTAGCTAATTCTGGACATTTGCCTCGTAAGGGCGAGACAGGACCAGCATTGGTGGAACCGCGCCGATAAAAGTCATAGGCCATGACAAAGACATAATCTGCGATTTGAGAGATACGATCGAGGTCATACAAGCCTGATCGTTTACCTGATTCGGCATAAGTATCGACCGAAATTTCACAGTCAGGAATTTCTTTACGACAAAGTCGAGAAAGCTCTTGGACGAATAGAACAAAGTTTTCTTTGGTGGTGGTGTCTGGACCGCCAGGATGTTCGAAGTCGATATTGATACCTTGATAACGATAAGATTTGGCAAGTTCAACGGAAGTGAGTACTGCCTGCTGACGATTTTTGGGTGTATTTAAGATCGATTCCATTTTTTCTGAATCAAAAGACTTGATGGTGAGAATGGTTTTTTTGCCTAGAAGTTTGGCTTGATCGAGAATTGATTTGAGAGCAGCTGAATCTAACTTAGCCCAACCTGGTTCGATAGTCCTGATATTGTCTTCATCGGTGATGGTTTTGGTCACAGTACCATCAGCAGCCAGATCAACTCCAAAATAGGCAAGGTGGGTTAAGGGTTTGATAGATGTTGAACTTAAATCATTAAGGTTCCAGTATGGGAGAAAGCCAAAGACAACCTTTGCGCTTGGCTGATGAAAAATTGGAATAGGGGCTAGGGATTCAATTAGGTCGACGGGGGATACGAGAGGAAGCCTTTGGTGCCAGTAAAAGTTGAAAATACTTGTCCCTAAAAGAATCAAAATCAGTCCAATTAAGAGTTTTCTTTTGAATTTCATGAACTCTTATAAATATTTCTGAGCTGTTGGCCTGTTTAGATAAAAGTTGTTGAAGTTGATGTTGTTGGTGGGGTAGTTGATTTTGCCTTTGTCATCGGCAGGATAGGCACAATCTAGACAAAAATCTTTGTAGAAAGGATCGGAGAGAACAGC
>CAZBFU010000007.1:0-18592 GCA_964491365.1 uncultured Pseudomonadales bacterium | reverse complement strand
TGTGACCATATAGTAGAAGCACCAGTGACTCCAGAAGCCACATAGCTCATAGGTGAACCGTCATTGTTGCCTACCCAAGTAGCGATGAGGATTTCAGGGGTGTAACCGATGGTCCAGTTATCTCGAAGATCGTTGGTGGTACCGGTTTTGACACTGACAGTTTTACCAGGAATAACTAATTGGGAGTTAGATCCAAATGAAGCTGAACGTGCATTGTTGTCTAAGAGGATATGACTGATGATGTAGGCTACTTCTTCTGGTAGGGATACGCGGATGCCTTTGGGATCGTATTTGGAATTGACAGCCAAGCGATCCATAAAAGTGGAGTAATTTTGAGGAAGTGATGAGACATAGTCAGCCGTGTCAGTGAGATTTTTTTCTTCTAAAACTTCACCAGTGTAAGTCTCGACTTTGAGAATTGGATCAAGCGGTACAGTAACGCCAGCATTTGCAAAGGTACCGTAAGCAACAGCCATATCTGTCATGGTAACTTCACCGCCACCTAGAGTGAGAGATAGCCCGTAATTGTCAGGATTGGTCCAGGTAGTAATACCCATGGCAGAAGCGGTAGCAACAAACTCTTTAATACCATTGAGGGCGAGTTGTTTGACGGCAGGGATGTTGTAGGAATTACCTAAGGCAAAGCGCAATTGGACGGCGCCATGGAAAGAGTTGTCGTAGTTTTTGGGGCAGTAAGCTTTTTGCCCAGAAACCTGAAAACAAGTGGGGTAATCTAAAAAGGCAGTGGAAGCCGTCCAACCATTGAGTAGACCAAGGGCAAAATTAAGGGGTTTGATAGAAGAACCTGGTTGTCGCAACCGCATGGTGACATTGACGTTACCATCGCCAGCGGTATCAAAATAATCTTTTGACCCCACCATAGCTAAAATTTCACCGGTTTTAGGTCGAGTGATAAGAGCCGCTCCGTTGCCAATTTTGAGTTTGGCTATTTTGGCCATCTCGGCAGAAACTGAAGCCTCGGCAGTTTGTTGGATTGATAGATCTAAGGTAGTAGTTACTCGTAGCCCACCTAAATTGACTCTCTCTTCACCGTACTTTTCGACCAATAGGTCACGGACCCAAAGAGAAAAATGTGGTGCCTTAATAGTGGCTTTGCGTGAAGCAAAAGTAAGCTTGGTGTTTTTGATTTCGTCTGCCTGAGCTTGAGTTAGGTAGCCGTCTTCGACCATACGTCTGACGACTTGTTGTTGTCTAGATATCGCAAGATCTGGATTGGCACCGAAAGGTGAGTAACGAGTGGGTGATTGAGGTAAACCAACTATTAAAGTAGCTTCGGCTAAGGTTAAGTCTTTGGCTGATTTGTCGAAAAAGAGTTGAGAAGCGGCTTCAATACCATAAGCTGTACCGCCATAAGGAGCGTGATTAAGATAAAGTTCAAGAATTTGATCTTTGGTATAGACAATTTCGGTAACAATTGAAAGGACTGCCTCACGAATTTTTCTAACTACATTGCGACGCGGATCCTCGAGAAGTGCAATTTTGACTAGTTGTTGAGTGAGAGTAGAGCCACCTTCGAGTCGTTTGCCTGAAAGAGTATTGATGGCTGCTCTGGCAATACCTAAAAAATCAAGACCGAAATGTTTGTAAAAATTTTTATCTTCGATGGCGATAGTGGCTTGTTTGATATATAAGGGTAAGTCGACGATCTTGATAGGGGTACGGTTTTGGTCTGAAAATACTTCGTAGAGAGTTTCGCCATGACGATCTAAAAGTAAAGTACTGACAGGGGCGGGATTACGTGTGAGTTTGTTGGGATTGGGGACGTCTTTGAAGAGGAGAATTAGAGAAAGCACACTGATAAAAACAACTGCTAGAATAGAGTAAAGGGTGAATTTGGGATGTTGTTTGAAGAGAGATGTTTGATGTCGAATTGATTTGACAATAAGGCGCAATTGCTTAGGTCGGTTGATGGTAGTCTTGGCAATTCTAGTGGCCATGAGTTGATTATATAGTTTGTGCTACGATGGGGTGTGGGTAAACGAGGATTGGTAACCTGGTTTTATTACTTTGTCTATTTGGCTTTGTTCTGGAGTTTGTTTCGTTATTTGGTCAGATTGCCTGAGGTAATCGAGGAATTGTGGTTTAAACCTGTAATTTGGTTGGTGCCTTTGTTGTTTGTAATGGCCTCAATGAAGAAAAAAATTGTCGTTTTTGGAAATAACTGGAAAGCGATTCCAGCTGGTGTGCTGATGGGACTTTTCTATTTTGTGTTGTTTAAGTATCGAATTGCTCCCAGTGGAACGATGAATCTAGATAGTGTGGGAATAGCTTTTGTAACTGCGGTGGTAGAACAGATTACTTTTGCAGGAGTCCTGCTGCCATTCTTGATTAGAGAAAGTAAAAGTGAGTTGGCTGGAATTACAGTAACCGCACTAGCTTTTGGTTTAATTAGAATTCCTATTAATCTATTTGTTTATGGATTGAGACCAGAAGTGTTTGGAGGAGTGATAATGCTCGCCGTAGGCGTACAGTTAATTAACGGATTCTTGAGAGTGAGACTGAATAATACATGGGTGGCAATAGGAGCACATTTCGGGTTAATTTTGGCCGGGTTGAGTTAGTTATATTTGTAGCAGTATTTGCGGAGAACAGCTTCATTGATCCTTTTTGATATTGAATGTTCGAGTTGTCAAACTAGATGTGGTGTCTGTAGCCTATTAAGAGTACTAGATTTAGTATATGAATTGTCCATACTGCAACCACAAAGAAACAGCTGTCCTCGAAAGTCGCGTCTTGCCTGAAGGTGAAGGCATGCGTAGAAGAAGAGAATGTAAAAAATGCGACAAACGTTTTACTACTTATGAGAAAGTAGCGAACTTGGATTTGAAGGTGGTTAAGAAAGACGGTCGGGTAGTCGATTTTGATAGAGATAAGGTAGTGAAGGGGGTGCGGAAAGCAATTTGGAAAAGACCTGTTTCGGAAGAACAAGTAGAACAGCTGGTTGATGACATTGAACTAAAACTAATCAACAGGAAAACAACGAAAATACCTAGCTGTGACATAGGCAAAATGATTTTGTCGAGATTACAACGATTAGACGACGTGGCTTACTTGCGCTTTGCGAGTGTGTATTTGCCGATCGGAAGCGCGGCTGACCTGGAAAAATTAATTACAAATTTAAAACAAACTCATGGCAAACACAGCCAACATCTATAACAAAGTTAATAAAAGAAACAATGATAATTCAAATCGAGTTGTCGAAGATTCAATGGCTAAAAAACGGCTTAACGCAATTGCGGAAACTGCCGTTAGAGTTCATGTACCAGAAAAGATAGCTAAGCGTGATGGTCGGGTGGTGGATTTTGAAGTCGACAAAATTACTAAGGCGATTAGAGCATGTTTTGAAGATATTGAAATCGTACCAAGTGTAAGTGTGGATGAATTGGCACGAAGAGTGGTGAATATTATTGGAGCTAAATACACTCAGCCAACAGTAGAACAAGTCCAAGATTCGGTAGAAGTAGTTTTACAGGCAGCTGGGGAGTATGAGGCTGCAAAGAACTATATCTTGTATCGAGCCGAGCATGCGAAAATGCGCGAGGAAAGACCAATTCCTGAAGAGGTTAAAGATGCTTTTGCTTTAGCAGATGGCTATTTTGGTAATCAAATCCAGAAATTCCAATTCTATGATAAGTATGCCAAATTTAATTACGATTTGGGCAGAAGGGAAACTTGGGTAGAAACTGTCAATAGATCGGTAGATTTTTTGCATGAATTGTCTGATGGAAAATTGGAAGCTGATGAGTACGCAAAAATGCGACGGATGATTTTGGAAATGAAATCGGCGCCCTCAATGAGGTTGTTGGCTATGGCCGGACCTGCGGCACGAAGAAACAATGTGACTATCTATAACTGCTCTTACCAACCCGTGGAATCAGTTGACTCGTTTGTCGAGGCGCTGTTGATTTCGATGAGTGGCTGCGGAGTTGGCTTCTCGGTGGAAAGTAAGTATGTGGAGCAACTACCAAGAGTAAAAAGACAGATGGGGGGAGTAGATGTACTTACCCATGTGGTTGAAGATACATCTGAGGGTTGGGGTAATGCTTTGAGGGTAGGATTGGAAACTTGGTTTGAGGGTGGAGATGTGAAATTTGATTTTTCACTGGTTCGACCTGGAGGGGCAATTCTAAAAATCAAAGGCGGAAGAGCAAGTGGACCTGAACCACTTCGTAAAATGTTGGAGTTTTCTAGAGCGCGAATTTTGGCTAGACAAGGCTCTTACCTGCGCCCCATTGATGCTCACGACATCATGTGTGAAGTAGGGAATGCAGCCGTGTCTGGTGGAATGCGAAGGACGGCGATGATCTCTCTTTTTGACTTTGATGACTTGGAAATGCGGTCGAGTAAGAGTGGCGATTTTGAAAGAGACAATAGTCAGCGTTGGAATGCAAATAACAGTGCGGTATGGCCAGATCGAGGCATCACCCAAACTGAATACATGGAACAGATGCTTGAAATGGTGAACAATGGTCGTGGTGAGCCGGGTATTTTTAATCGACAGTCTGCCATCGCCATGAGACCGGCTAGACGCAGCGAAGCAGAATTTGGGACAAATCCCTGTGGTGAAATTATTCTCAGACCACATCAGTTTTGTAACCTCTCAATTGCCATCGCTCGTAAAGAAGACACCTATGAAAGTTTGAAAGAAAAGGTCGAAGTGGCAACAATGATTGGGACAATCCAGTCAATGGCTACAAACTTCCCTGGATTACGAAATATTTGGAAAGAAAATTGCGCTGAAGAAAGATTGTTAGGAGTTGATATCAATGGTCAGCTTGACAGTGCAGTAGCCCAAGATAGTGCCGTGATGAGTCGCTTGCGACAAGTGTCGATTGAAGAGAATCGAAAGTTAGCTGGTCGTCTAGGAATAAATCAATCAACCAGTGTAACCTGTGTGAAGCCATCTGGGAATTCTTCACAACTATTTAATTGTTCTTCGGGCCTGCATGCGAGGTGGTCTAAGTACTATATTAGAAACATTCGAGTATCAACGCACACACCTGTATATAAAGTACTTAAAGATGCCAATGTGCCAATGGATCCTGAGAACGGACAGACAGCAGAAAATGCCCACACATACGTAGTTCATTTTCCAGTGAAGTCTCCTGAAGGAGCAATAACGCGAAAAATGCGAAGTGCGATTGAGCAGTGTAACTATTGGTTACAAAATAAAGTTTATTGGACAGAACACAACCCTAGTGTCACGATCACTTATAACCCTGATGAAGTTATTGATTTAATCAAATGGGTTTGGGAACACAAAGACCTAATTGGGGGAATGAGTTTCTTGCCAGCATTTGATGCGAACTACTCACAAATGCCTTATCAAGAAATAGACAAGGATGAATATGATAGAGTAGCGAGTCAATTTCCGAATATCGACTTTGCTAAACTTTACCGTTATGAAGAGGAAGATTACACAACGGCGGCAAAAGAGTTAGCCTGTGTAGCAGGTGCCTGTGATATCGACTACTCAGAAGGAAAGACAAGTAAGTAAATTAGAGAAAGAATAATAGGGTCCAGCGAGGTGCTGGACCCTTTGTTATAGTTTTGATCTCTTGACAAGGTAGGGCGAAAACGAGTTAAATAGTTATAGGTAGTTTATCTATCACTTGTTTGTTGCCACTGCTAAGTATGGTCCTTTGGCCTTAAATAGTTGATGTATCGCGCAAAAGCCTCTAAATTAAGACTTTCATTTAGAATTGTTTCGGGGAATGTTGATGAGTAATAAATGAGCATTATAGTTTTGGTAATGTCCTAGAAAGATATAGTTAAACTAGGCAGTAATAATTCATTGTCAATCTTGGTATAGTTAAGTTATGAATCCTGCAAGTAAAGAAAGAGAACAGGTGGGCTCGTCGCTGGATGAAATAGCACTTAAGGAAGTGGATTCATATATTGAGAGAGTTGAAAAACAAGCTGAAGTTAAGTCGCCACTACAAAGTTCTCCTGCACAGACTCCACCACCAGATCCAGTAGTCGATGACATGGGTAAGATAGTGATGGCATCATTTGGGAGTACCAATAAGCCAAATATTGTTCTACCCTTTACTCAAGAAGAACTGCGTGAAGGACTCCAACATAAAATTGTGGATGCCGTGAGATGGGCTTCTGAAATGTGTAAGTATCTAATTATTAAGTATCCAGGCAGGGTTTTCTTTAAACCCCAATCATGATCGCAGGCGTCAACCTTGATGAACTAGTGAGAATTGTGTTTTTGATTGTGTTGTTGTTGTCGATGGTGACTTTTACTCTGATTGGTGGTGGTGTAATTTTGATCCAATGGTTTCGATGGAAGAATCGTGAAGAAGTTAGTCTTGATTTTGTTTTATTGGAAATTGCTGTGCCTCGTGACAATGAAGTAAAGATCGATGTAATGGAGCAAGTATTCGCAGCGCTTCATTCGGTGAAAAAAGGTGGATTTTGGCAACGCTTTAAAGCCCAACAACATATGTCATTTGAGATAGTAGGACGAAAAGAAGATATACGGTTCTATATTTCTTGTCATCGAAAGAATAAAGATTTGGTAGAGAAATTGATGGCGGGTGCATATCCTGGTTTACAAGTTAAGGAAGTTGATGAATACAATATTTTCAATGAAACAGGCAAGGTGGCTTTTGCCGAATTGGTTTTGAAAAAAGAAAGCTATAAACCAATTAAGGTCTTTAAGGAATTGACGGTTGACCCTATGGCAACTATTACAGCATCCCTTGCTCGATTTAGTGAAGGTGAAGCAGCAGCAATTCAAATTATCGTAGTACCAGCTGAGTCTGTTTGGCAGAAGAACGGTGAAGGATTTGTCGCATCGACTAAAAAGTCGGAAGCAGATCCTGAAAAGGCAAAGTTTAAGATGAGTCCGGCTGACATGGAAGCGATTGATAATAAAGTGAATAAACCAGGATTTTTGACAGCGGTAAGAATAGTAACGGTGGCAGCAACTGAATCGGCTGCTAGTAGTAATCTTTCTAACTTAAAAGGAGCATTTTCAACTTTTAATTCGCAATTAAATGGGTTTTCTGGCAAAGATATTAAGTTTAAGTCTGGTTTCATGGTTGACTTTATATATAGGTATCAGTCGATGTTTGGCAATAACGCCGTGCTTAATAGTGAGGAGTTGGCAACAGTGTGGCACATGCCAAATAAGACAGTGGAAACTCCACACATTCATTGGCTAGTAGCAAAAGCCGCACCAGCGACAGGGGGTTTTCCAGATCATGGTATGTTCTTGGGTCGGTCAATTTATCGTGGTCAAGAAAGACCGATTTATATCAGTGAGGAAGATCGAATGAAGCACATGTATTTGATCGGACGAACTGGTACCGGTAAAACTGAATTGCTTAAGTCAATGATTTTGCAAGATATGAGAGCGGGGAGAGGACTTTGTTTCTTGGAACCTCACGGAGATGGTATTGAAGAACTATTAGAACTAGTACCTCCTGAGCGCGCTGAAGACGTAATTATTTTTGACCCCTCGGATATTGCTAGACCAGTCGGCTTTAACTTGTTGGCAGTGGATACTACCGAAGAGATGATGCAAGTATCGAGTGCCATCATCAATTTGATGTATAAACTTTATGATCCACACAAGACAGGTATCATTGGACCGCGATTTGAACACAATATCCGTAATGCGATGTTGACCGTGGCGACACAACCTGGCGCTTCATTTGTAGAAGTGGTGCGATGTTTGACAGATAGTAAGTATGTTCAAGAATTATTGCCTAAAGTGACTGACCCGATTGTACGAAGATATTGGACTGATCAAATTGCCAACACTAATGATTTCCATAAGTCTGAAACTTTGGACTATATTGTGTCTAAATTTGGAAAGTTTATTACCAATCGAATGGTACGTAATATCATCGGTCAATCTAAGTCAACGCTAGATTTCCGTGAGGCGATGGATACAGGCAAAATAGTTTTCTTGAAATTGGCTAAAGGTCTCTTAGGTGAAGAGGATGCAAACTTCTTGGGGTTGATCTTGGTACCTAAAGTGTTACAAGCGGCGTTGTCACGTCAAGATATACCAAGAGAACAACGAAGACCTTTTTATCTATATGTCGATGAGTTTCAAAATTTTGCCACACCGGATTTTGCACAAATGTTGTCTGAGGCAAGAAAGTATGGTTTGGGGTTGGTGTTAGCAAATCAGTTTATTAGCCAACTAGAAGAAACAGTGCGAGATGCTATTTTTGGTAACGTAGGCACAACGATGAGTTATCGAGTAGGTGTAAATGATGCCCAAATCTTGCAACAAGTATTTAGCCCAACCTTTAGTGAAAGTGATTTACAGAATGTGCCTGCACAAAATATCTACGTGAAGACGATAGTAAGTGGAACACCAGTGCCTGCCTTCTCGATGAATGTAGAGCGAGATTTGAAAGCGGAAAGAGCTGGAGGTAGCCCAAAGGTCGCCCAAATGGTAAAAGAATTGTCTAGATTGAAATACGGTAGAGATAAAGAAGAGGTAGAATCTGAACTGGAAAAGAGAGCTAAGTTATAATTGGCCTCACGGGCGACTAGCTCAACGGTTAGAGCAGCAAGCTTATACCTTGCTGGTTCCAGGTTCGAATCCTGGGTCGCCCACCAATGAAAGTGAAACGTAAAAAAAGAATCAGCGATAGGGT
This sequence comes from uncultured Pseudomonadales bacterium, assembly GCA_964491365.1. GTDB lineage: Bacteria > Patescibacteriota > Microgenomatia > UBA1400 > MFAQ01 > CAZBFU01. Next base: position 9,944 of record CAZBFU010000007.1, on the reverse strand, counting down.
AATGGTAGATGGGTATTCGCCCATCTTGGATGATGACATGCTAAGCCAAGATGCGCCTCCGATGGCGGTATCTGGCCAAATCAATATTGGGAAGAATGGTAATCCAGTAACGGTAATGCTAGAAGATGAAGTAACAGGCGAAATACTAGAAATTAATCATGTCCAATCTGCTTTGTTGGTGATTGAGGATAAGCGAAAAACCAGTAACGGCTGGCTATCGATTGCAGTTGGAAACTTGGATAGATTGGGTGAAGTACTCTCTTTTATCGCTAAAACCACGATTTACGGCTTGAAAAAGCTGATGAAAGTGGAGGCTTAAAGCTCTTCGAGCTTAAGTTTCTCTTTGGCGCCTTTTTCGGAGATGAATTCGAGATATTTCTCGGTAGTGGAAAGACGTTTGTGGCCAGCAAGTTTGGAAACGTAGACGAGAGGGGTGCCTGCCATGAGCTGTTGAGCAATAAAAGTGTGGCGAAGATCATTGACGCGGGCGTCTTTGATACCAGCAATTCTAAAGTAACGATCAATGGAGCTTCTAATATTTCTGACTAAGAAGGGATTGCCAGTCTTGGTAATAAAGACATGACGACTACCACCTTTGGGGCGTTCGGCTAAGTACACTTCAAGAGCGGTTTTGGCTGCAGGATTTAAAGGAATGCCGCGCTCTGGATGACTTTCATAGGCACGTACGGTGATGCGGTTACCACCCATATCAAGGTCTTCCATGAGTAGGTTGGCCAACTCACTGATGCGAATACCAGTTTGAAGTAGAACTTCGACTATGGCACTGATTCGAACGTCAGCTCGGCATGCGTCACGAAGTGCACGATATTCGAGCTTACTTAAGACACGAGGTGGTTTGAGTTCATATTTGGGATGGCTTACGCCTGAGGCTGGATTGTCCTCCACCATGCCTTGAGTTTTGAGGAAACGATAAAAAGCCTTGATGGAATTGAGTTTTCTGGAAACTGATTTGGCGGTATAGCCATTACGGTTGAGATCATCTTTGAAAGCATCGATATCTGAGGCTAAAACCTCTTTGGGGGCAGATTTTTGAAACTTGGACAAGAAGTCAGCAAGTTGTTCGATATCTTTGGTGTAGGCTAAAATGGTTGCAGAAGCCCTACCTGCTTTGGAGAGGCTATCTTTAAAGTTGTTGATGGTAGAGCTAAAACTGTTCTGAGAGTCCATAAAATGAAACGAAGAGTCAATAATATTATTACTACAGGCCATATCATAAACCGAAAAGGTATTGGTGTCAAGGAGGCTAGTTCGAACCTGGTATGGTTGAAGCTAGGCATGCTTGGGGTAGGCATGATGATGGTTTATGCCCTGGCCAAAGGGGCTTGGGAGCTTCAAGAAGGTTTTGGCAGAATAACTGAGGCTAGAAGCTTATATGAAGAAGAATTGAAGCGAAACGAGAGTTTAAACTATAAATTCCAACAAGTCCAGGGAGAAGATTACTTAGAAAGGGTAGCCAGGGAGAAATTGAATATGCAGAAAGAGGGTGAGACAGTCATTTTGCTACCTGGAGGATTGCCAGAAATGGCAAAAACTGAAGCTAAAGCTGAAACGGTAGAATCTGAGCAGGTTTACCAGAAATGGCTTAAGCTACTCTGGTAGGTAGAAAGTGATTTTATGGTTGCGGGCCCGAGATTCCGCCCCTCGGTTGAGCAGGATTATGAGCCCTGCGAGATACTAACCTCCCGCCCGCAAGTGAAGCTATTTTAGCATAATTTAACTGGAGAAGGGTTAAGGTGTCTAAAAAGTGAATATTATAGGACTATGTGTGTAACAGATGTGTATACCTTATAACTGCACCTTCTTGAATTTGCTAAAATAAGGGAACCGTCCTTGGCAAGGTAGCTCAGTTGGTTAGAGCATAGGATTCATAAACCTAAGGTCGTGGGTTCGATCCCCACCCTTGCCACATATGAAAAAGAGAATTTTGACGGGAGATAGACCAACAGGAAAACTACACATTGGGCATTTGTTGGGCTCACTTAAGAATCGAGTCGCTCTTCAGGACGAATACGATCAGTTTGTGATGGTGGCAAATGTCCAAGCATTGACTGACAATATTGATAATCCTGCTAAGGTTAAAGAGAGTATCGGTGAGTTACTATGTGACTATTACGCAGTAGGTATAGATTTTGAGAAAACTACTGTTTTCATTCAAAGTGAGGTGAAGCAGATTCATGAGATATTTGTCTATTTAGCTAACTTTGTCAGTGTGCAACAGATCAGTCATAACCCAACGATCAAGACTGAATTGGCTGCCAAAGGCATGGAAGAGTCGACTCCTTTGGGATTTTTTATGTACCCCATTCATCAAGCTGGCGACATTTTGGCTGTTAATGCCGATTTGGTTCCAGTTGGGAAAGACCAGGCTCCGATGGTGGAGTCTACTCGTGATCTGGCTAGAAAATTCAATACTACTTATAAATGTAAGGTCTTGAATGAGCCAGAAGCTTTGTTTGGTTTGGAAAGTAATGTGCCAGGAATTGATGGGAATGCAAAAATGGGTAAGAGTTTGAATAATGCTATTTATTTATCTGATGACGAGAAGACGTTAAGAGAGAAAGTATTTAAAGTATTTACCGATCCTAAGAGATTGAAAGCGACAGATCCTGGCACGATAGAAGGAAATATCGCTTTTGTATATCACGATTTGTTTAATGAGGACAAACAAGAGGTTGCAGATTTGAAGGAAAGATATAAGCTGGGAAAGGTGGGTGATGTGGAAGTGAAAGAAAAACTTTTTGAGGCGATGAATAAAGTACTAACTCCAATTAGATTACGACGCCTGGAAGCAGAGAGGAAAAAGCAAGAATTACTAGCTAAGGCTTTGGAAGGAAGTAAAAAAGTGAGTGTGATTGCGGAAGGAATTGTGGATGAAATGAAAAAGGTGATGCAAATTAAATTTTGATGATGAAAGACTTAATAAATTATCCAGATTTTGAGAAACTTGAGATTAGAGTTGGTTTGGTAGTGGCAGCGAGCGCACCTGAATGGAGTGAAAAGCTGATTGAAATGAAAGTAAACTTTGGAAATGAAATTGGTGATAAGACAATATTTGCTGGAATTTCTCCATGGTATAAAGATTCAAACTTGATTGGCAGGAAGGCAATTTTTATCGTAAATTTGGTTCCAAAAAAAGTAAGAAATTTTTACAGTGAAGGAATGATTTTGGCTGGAGATAATCCTGGAAGCGGTGTTCCAGGAATAATTTTTACAGAATGTGAAGTTGGATCTTTAGTTCGATAAGCTCACAAGCGAGAATTGAACCTTAGCCATGATAAGATTGTCTTCGAAGATGAAAGCTGATAACAAAAAACCAGTAACACCACCTCAGCCACCTAAAAAAGAATTCCGTATTCAATTGAATTTGAGATCAATGCTTATTTGGGGTTTGATTTTGTTTTTGTTTGTGCCTGAACTACTAATGTGGTGGTCTAGAAATGAAGGTATTGTGGATGAAATTCCCTTAAGTAATGCGATAGAGGAAATAAAATCGGGAAGCGTTGAGAAAGTAGAAGTTAAAGGTGATGAAGTTGTACTTTATTATCCTGAGGTTGATGGTAAACCAAAACTGAGATTGACTCGAAAAGAGGAAGGATCTTCATTTGTGGAAATCTTGCAAAGAGAAGAGATTGACCAATCTAAGGTAAAAGTAGAGGTTTCCTCAATGGCGTTTAGTAATTTGTTTGGGAACTTTTTGACTTTGATACTACCAATAGTCCTGTTTGGAGGCTTAATGTTCTTTATGATGAGACGAAGAGGAGGTGGTGGTGGAGATATGATGTTCGGATTTGGAAAAAGTAGAGCAAAATTATTTGCTAAGGGTAAGCAAAGTGTGCATTTTGCTGATGTGGCTGGTGTTGATGAAGCTAAAAAAGAATTGGTAGAAGTAGTTGATTTCTTGAAGAGACCTAAAAAGTATCGAGATTTGGGTGCACGTACGCCTAAAGGAGTGCTCTTGGTAGGACCTGCTGGTGTAGGTAAAACACTACTGGCAAAAGCAGTTGCCGGTGAAGCCGGAGTGCCTTATTTCTCAATGGCTGGAAGTGAGTTTATGGAAATGTTGGTGGGAGTAGGAGCGAGCCGCGTACGAGATTTATTTGAAACCGCAAAAAAAGCCGCACCTGCCATAATTTTTATTGACGAATTAGATGCGATTGGAAGAATGAGAGGTCAAGGAATGATGGGTGGTCATGATGAAAGAGACCAAACTTTGAATCAAATCTTGGTGGAAATGGATGGTTTTTCGGTAAACGATAACGTGATGGTGCTAGGAGCGACAAACAGACCAGACGTACTAGACCCTGCCTTGGTTCGCCCAGGAAGATTTGATCGAAGAGTACAACTTGATTTGCCTGATATTGAAGGACGTAAAGACATCATGGCTATTCATGCTAAAGGAAAACCTTTTACTAATGATGTGTCTTGGGAAAAACTTGCCAAGCGAACAGTGGGATTTTCTGGAGCGGATATAGAGAACATGCTTAATGAAGCGGCGATAGCAGCAGCACGTCACTCCAAGAAACATATCGATATGGCAGATTTAGAGGAAGCTGCAACAAAAGTGAAACTTGGACCAGAAAAGAGAAGATTGCAGTCTCCTAAAGAAAGAGAGATGACGGCTTATCATGAAGCAGGTCATGCGGTGGTAGGACACTTCAAGGCTGGTGCAGATCCAATACATAGAGTGAGTATCGTGTCTCGAGGAATGGCATTGGGATACACCATGAGTCGACCTGACACTGATAAATATCAACAGACCAAAAGTGAATTAGTAGATACCATCGCGGTGATGTTAGGAGGCAGAAGTGCCGAGAAACTATTCTTTAACGAGCTAACAGCAGGTGCTTCGTCGGATATCGCACGCGCAACTAGAATTGCCAGAGCGATGGTAGTTGATTTTGGGATGAGTGAGTTGGGACCGGTAAACTTGGGACCTATGTGGGAAGATTCTGACTGGGGAAGAGTGACTTCGGAACCTGTCAAGGTGAGTGATGAAATGCAAGCAAAAGTGGACATGGAAATTAAAAAATTCATTGACGCTGGCATGAAAGAAGCTGAGCAAGTTTTGAAAGATAAAAAAGTACAAGTTGAGGCTTTGGTAAAACGACTTTTGGAAGTGGAAACGGTTGATCAAGAAGAGTTTGAGAAAATTATGATTGATGCCAAAGCTGGCAGAAAATAATGAAAAAACTATTGATTGTCGATGGCAATTCGCTATTGCATCGCGCTTATCATGGTTATCCTCCCCTTACAACTGCAAAAGGAGAACTGGTTGGTGCAGTTTATGGTTTTACTTTGATGTTGTTCACCGCAATCGATAAATTAGAGCCAAATTATGTGACCGTTGCTTGGGATGTAGGTAAGAAAACATTTAGACATGATAAATATGCAGAATATAAAGCTGGTAGAGCAAAGACAGATCAAGAGCTGATTGATCAAATAGGTAGAGTGAAAGAAGTGGTTACAGCGCTGGCAATTCCTCAGATCGGAATAGTTAACTACGAAGCAGACGATATCATTGGCAGTGTTGCAGAAAGAGTAAAAGATCAAATTGACCAAGTAATTATCATGACCGGTGATAGAGATGCACTTCAACTTGTCGATGGTAATAAAGTAGTGGTGTATATGCCAAGTGCTGGCAAATGGGCAAAAGACAAAGGGATCGCTATTTATGATGAAGAAGGGATGATAATGAAATATGGATTTACTCCCGCTCAGGTACCTGATTGGAAAGGGTTGGTGGGTGATTCTTCGGATAATATTGTTGGGGTGAAGGGAATTGGTGAAGTGAGTGCTAAAAAAATTCTAGCTCAAGTAAAAAGTATCGAAGAATTGTATGAAAAGCTCGAAGATTTAGATTTAACGCCAAGAATTAAAGAATTGCTGAGAATTGGTAAAGAAAGCGCAATTTTGTCTAAAGAAATAGCAACTATAGAGAGAAAAATGCCACTTGATTTTGTCTTGGAAGATTGTCGATTGGAAGAGTACGATCGAGATCTGGTCACACAACTGTTTGAACAGTTACAATTTAAAACATTGATCAATAGATTACCAAAAGATAAGAAAGAAAGAGAGTTAGAGGAGATTTTTCAATGAAAATTGCTCTAGTACATGACTATCTATTAGCTTTTGGAGGTGCCGAACGTGTTTTGTGGCAACTTTGTAAGATGTACCCTGAGGCACCAATATATACAGCATTTGTAAAGAAAGGTACTGATGCAGCCAAGGCTTTTGCGGACAAGAAAATAATAGAAAGTCCGTGGGCAATGCTCTTAAAGCATTTTAATTTACACAGTCCATTGCGATTTTTGATGCCATGGATTTGGGGTAGTATGGATTTGTCATCTTATGATTTGATTATTACTTCATGTTCAGGTTATTTTGCTAGAGGTTTTAAAAGTGGAAATGCTAAAGTAATTGCATATTGTCATACCCCTCCTAGATTTTTGTATGGTTATGAAACTAGTGTTGATTGGCAAAAGTACTGGATTGTAAGAGTTTATGGATTAATCGTTAATCATTTTTTGAGATATTTTGACTTTGATTCTGCACAAAAGTTGACGAAAATTATCGTCAATTCTTTTAATGTCAAAAGGCGAGTACAGAAATACTGGAGAAAAGATGCGGAAATAGTTTACCCTCCCATTGAAGTTGAAAAAATTGGGGCAGCAGCTAAGGAAATTGAAAAAGGTGATTTTTATTTGATTGCTTCAAGACTTGTAGGAGCTAAAGGTCTGATCGAAGCGATAAAGGCAATTAAGGCTAGCGGGAGAACTTTAAAAATTGTCGGTGGTGCATCTGGATATTCCAAGATAGTTAGTGAAATTAAAGAAGTAGGAGGAGATCAGGTAGAAGTATTAGGTCGCTTGAATGATGACGAACTATATAAATTGTATGCACAAGCTATTGGTTTTATTGCCCTTGCTAAACAAGAAGATTTTGGTATGACGGTAGTGGAAGCAATGGCAGCTGGTACACCAGTTATTGCATATAAAGGTGGAGGATTTTTGGAGACAGTAATTGAAGATGTGAATGGAGTGTTTGTGACTGATACAAGCGTTACTGCACTGGAAGAAGCATTTGAGAAAATTGAGAAGAAAAAATGGCAGAGGCAAGAAATCATGGAAAGTGTAAAGAAGTTTGGGATAAAAAGATTTGAAAAAGAAATATCGAAGGCGGTAAGTAGTATTTCAATTTAGAATGCCAGAGTTACCAGAAGTAGAGACTATTGTTCGCCAGTTAAGAGGAGTTTTGATTGATAATACACTGGCTGGAATTGAGGTGTATCGTGAGAAAAGTTTTGAAGGTGGATTTGAAAAAGTAATTGGTAAGAGTGTGTCTGCAATAGAACGAAAAGGGAAAATAATCTTTGTACGATTGTCTGGGGATATTGGTTTAATGATTCACTTAAAAATGACTGGACAGCTGATTTGGAGAAAAAATGAAAAGAGGATTGTAGGCGGGCATCCGACTGTTGATTGGGTGGGAAATCTGCCCTCTTCTCATACTCGAGTAAAGATAAGTTGGCTTGATAATGGAGAGTTATTTTTTAACGATATGAGAGTATTTGGCTGGATAAAAGTAACATCGTTACAACAATGGCAGGAACTAGGTAGGAAATTGCCACACGATGTCGTTGATGATGGTTTTGATAAAAACTACTTTGAAAAGATTGTCAAAAAATCTATTCGACCGATTAAAGTTTTGTTAATGGATGGTAGTTTGATTGGTGGAGTTGGTAACATTTATGCAAATGATGCATTGTGGTTGGCGGAAATAAATCCAAATAGAGTAGCTAGGAGTCTGAAGAAAGAGGAAGTTGAAAAACTTTATAAGAGTCTCTTGTATGTGATCAATAAAGGGATAGAAACAGGAGGGGCAAGTGCAAGTAATTATGTGAATTTGGACGGATTAGGAGGAAAGTATCAAGAACACTTCTTAAGTTACAAAAAAGAAGGTGAAAAATGTAGTCGTTGCGGTGGAGTATTCATGCGAAGTAAGATTGGCGGACGGGGTTCTTTTTGGTGCCCTGGCTGTCAAAAATAATTATGCTTAAAACTTTAGAACTAGTGGGGTTTAGAAATTATCTGAAGAAGAAGGTTAATTTTGTGGATGGAGTGAATGTAATCGTGGGAGATAATGGGATAGGTAAAACTAATCTTCTGGAGGCAATCTATATTTTGGCAAGTGGTGAGAGTTTTAGGGCTAAGAAAACAGAAGAAATGATTAATTTTGATTTATTGGCAGCTAATTTGGTTGGGAAAGTGAGTTTGCCTGATGAAGAAGTTGAATTAATGGTGAACATGATTCGACCTGAAGAAGGAGTAGTGAAGATGAGCAGAAAGTATCTAGTGGATGGGGCAGCCAAAAGAAAGAGAGATTTTGTGGGCATGTTGCCTGCTGTTGTATTCTTACCTGAAGATTTGGAACTACTTAATGGTGCCTCTGATCGAAGACGGAAACAGATGAATATGGTGCTCGAACAGGTTTTTCCTAATTATGCTAAGGCGAGGGCATTGTACGAACAAGCAATACGAAGAAGAAATAAAACACTTGATTTGATTCGTGATGGAAAAGCCACAAGAGCAAGCATGCTTTATTGGGACCAGACGGTGATAAAAAATGGAGAACATCTGACTCAAAAACGAATTGAATGGGTTGATTATGTGAATAAAATTTGGCAACAAAGCGAACTGTTTAATCAATTAAAGTTGGTATATGACAAGAGTGTGATTTCTGCTGAGCGACTCGCTGAGTATGAAGAGAAAGAACTGATAGTGGGATACACTTTGATCGGACCCCATAAGGATGATTGGCAAGTGACAGATAAGGGAAGAGATTTGGCAGTATATGGATCTAGAGGAGAGCAGAGAATGGCGGTGCTGGCGATGAAAGCGGCTGAAATTTATTTCTTGCGAGCTGAAAAAGGAATGGAACCAATCTTATTACTAGATGATATTTTCTCAGAACTTGATGAGAAGCACCGTGAGGAAGTGCGAAGAGTGATGAAAGGTAGGCAGGTGATTATGACGACGGCGCTGCGTGAAGATTTGGAAATTTTACCTGAAGGTAATGTAATAGAATTAGAAACTGATGGAGTTTAGAGAAGAAAATCTAAGGAGTCTGTGGAGACCTGATCAGACAACTGATAAGTTTTCGATGGGTCAGGTGACAATAGTGGGTGGAGGAGAGCTGTTTCATGGTGCCCCGATTTTGGCGATTAAAGGCACGAGTAGATTGGTGGGAATGGTCTATGCATGTTTATTGGGTGCACAAAGAAACGTGCTCGATAAAGTTAAGGGAGCAATTGGGGCATTTATTGCAGTAAACATAGATGAAGTTGATGATTATATAAAGAAATCTGATGTAGTGTTGATAGGTCCTGGCATGATGAGAAATAGATATGAGAAAGATGGATTTGTTTGTGACGATGCAGGTCGAGAGACAGCGGATATATCTAAACGATTGATTAGAAATAATAAAGATAAATTGTGGTTAATCGATGGCGGAAGTTTGCAAGTTTTACATAAAGAAGATTTACCTAAAGGAGCAGTTATTACTCCTAATAGAAAAGAAATGGAATTATTGTTTGGGGTGAAAATTGAGAAAATAAAAATAGAAGACTTAGAGAAATTGGCGAGAGATTCCAACATCACAATTTTGCATAAAGGGGAAATGTCGATTGCAACGGATGGGGTTGAAACTATGACGATCTCTGGTGGAGATTTGGGGTTGGTCAAAGGTGCTACCGGCGACATTATTGCAGGAATTGCAGCTGGACTGATGGTGCACAACAGTAAAGTGTTAAGTTTGGCAGCAGCATCTTTTCTTGTAAAAAAGGCAAGTGAGAGGCTAGCGAAAAAATATGGCCAGATGTATAACGGTGACGACTTGGTTGAAGAAGCCAGAATCGTCTACGGAGA
>CAZBFU010000006.1:0-34165 GCA_964491365.1 uncultured Pseudomonadales bacterium | reverse complement strand
CTAATGACGGTTTTCCAGAACTTGCCACCACTACGCCAAATAAAACTTAACAAGATTGGCCCCAAGATGGCAGAAATGAACATTATTCTTTGTGGACTTCTAAAGATTGCCATGAAAGGAACTTTGGTCATGATTTTTTCGAAGGCAATTCCAAATGGCCACACTCCCCCTTTTTGAAATATATTACTTACTAAAAATAGAAGAAATATGACTGAGAAAGTTTGATTATTTTTAAGCAAAGTAATTAAACGAATAAAAATCGCCACGATAAGAAAAAGTAATATAGGTTTTAAGATTGTAGGTAAAGAAAAATAAAAGAAGTTACGATCTAAATAGCCAATTAACCCAAAGGCCTGTAGTAATCCTTGCTTGGCATATAAATATCCTTCAAAGGATACAGTTGATGCTACTTTCTGTGATAGAAGTCTTGAGTACTGTGACTGTGAAACCAATAGGTAAGGAATCAACCAATGAAAATGGGTAATACAAAGAGAACTAAACAAAATTAAGGAAGTTTTAATATAATGTCTAATTTCCTTAGTAAGCACAATTCCATACAAAAGACCAAACAAGAAACTTACTAGAAAATACTGAAGAAAACAGACAACTATCAAGCTTAAGATAAGAACTTTATAGAGGACAACCTTTCGAGGTTTGAAAAAATAGAGACCTAGGAAATGTATTAAAAGTGGAGAAGTAGCGTATGAAACCCAAGAATACCAAGAGCCACCGATTATGTCTGAAAATAGAAAGGGGGAAAAGGCATATAGAATGCTAAGTAATTTAATATTGACGAATGGTTTTATTAATGAAGTAAAGGATAAGTAACTTATGACAAATACAAAATATAGTAGGGTAAAGGTTGCAAATCTGTGCCCCACCAACCTGACAATACTCTCGTAGAGTATATTTACTGGTTGTTGGGCTAACAGCAGTGGGTTAGGGTTTCCAAGTTGATAGTAACTCCACGAAGTAAGGTTTCTTGATATCTTTGACTGAAGATACTGATTGTCAGTAAATGAATAATCCCAATTTCTACCTAATTGACCTGGTTGTAGCCATAGATTTCTTGTTACTAGAATTGCGAGGACGCAAACTATCAGTAAAACAATTAAGTCGAATCTAGTCTTCATGTAAGGCACTGAGTAACCGCCCATTAACCTCTACCCTGAAACCGATTCTGTGAAAGTACTTGATCACATGACTAGAATTATTTTTGCTATTTAAGTCATGAAGCTCCATGAGAATGGTGTTAAATTTCTTAAAATGAATCTCATTATTTTTTGTAAAGAGTTGATATTCTGCCCCTTCAATATCTAGTTTGAGTAGACTAGGACCTTCTATTAATTTCACCAAGCTTTTTAAACTAATGGTCGTGACCTTGATAGCAGACCCACTTCCCACTTTGGTGGAAGCCATAGCAGGGTTTTCATTGAAATAAAGTTTAATAAACTGATTATCTTTGTTGGAAACAGCTTTTGCTATTGTTGTGCTGCGAATATTATTTAAATTGAAGTTTTTCTGGAGAATTACTAAACTAGCTGGATTTGGTTCTACATTAATAAACTTGGCTTTTGGCCATAAGGAATGGGCATAGACACTAAATAAACCTATATTCGAACCTATATCTAAGACACTTTTAAACTTTTTCTTTTTGAGTTTGAAAAGTTCATAGCTGTCAATGACTAAGTTCTCTATATATATCCAGTAGTCAATTCCATTGGGTCTGACAAAAACTTGTTCACCAGTTTGAGTTTGTATAACACTTTCTTTAAGCTTTAAATAAGTTAGGAATAAACTAAATCTATTCTTAGATCTTTTGAGGAGTTTGAGAAATATTCCAATTTTACTCATACTATTTTTTCTTTGCTAAGACTGCCATATATACTGAATGTCTTGGGTCTAGCTTCGCAAATAAGTTACCAAGAATATTATTTGGTAGTGGATAGTAACCACTCGAAATTACTCTAATGATTTCAAAACCATACATTTTCAGAAACACTTGTAAAGCATATGAAGTAAAGACAGATCTATGAATCATTAAATGATTATGATGTCCTTTTTTTTCAAGAGTAAAAGGATTTCCAATTGACCAACATTTGACACTTATGTTTGTTAGAGAAAATGGTTGGAAACCTAAGAGCATAGAAATAATATTGTGCCAAGAGGATAAATTCTCAGTTGACACTAAGAGGTGACCGTTTTTCTTAAGTAATTTTCTAATGTTTTTTATATAGTCATCCACTGAGTACAAATGCTCTATAGTTTGATTACTGTAGACAAAATCTACCTTTGGTAAGCCTGAAACCCAATTAGACTTGCTAATATTTCTTTTGTAAGAAGTAATCCCTCTTTTATTTGCAATTTTTAAGTATTTATCGTCGAAGTCAACCCCATACACATTTGTAGCATTTATACTTCTTGAAATTAGCAGTGTATTTGATCCGTCCCCACAACCTATATCTACGAAATTATTAACTGATAACTTAGTTGACTTTAGAACATTAACTATATTAGCCAAATAGTTTGCCTCAGCAGACCTCATTAAATGATTTAAATACGATCTAATCATGCTACTTTCTTTTAAGATAAAAAACGGTTCCTCTAGCTAACATAGATGGGAAACGATCTACTAACTTTCTCCAGAAACTATCAGGAACTAAGGTAAGCAATTTACCTAAGTATCCAAATCTAGAACCTGTGCCTGCGAAGTTCATATAGTATTTTTGACCTTGTATTTTGAAATAGTTAGAAACAAAATCTCTTGATTGACTTACTGTTGGAAAATGTAAATGTTTGTAAAGTACAAAAGGATACTGATCGATACCTAACCCTATAAGTGAGTAAATTCTATGGAAAATTGTGTTCTCATTTGGAAGTGAAATAATAATTCTTCCATTTGGTTTAAGTAATTTACTAAAGTACTCCATTTGTCGATGTGGATCTAATAGATGCTCTAATACTTCAGTACAGATAATTAAGTCGAATTTTTTCTTAGGGAAAAGTGCAGTTAGATCATCAATATTAAGATCATAATAATGATATTTCGCTCCTCTACTTATAGCGACTTTTCCTGCTGAAGAGTCATAGTCTGCGACGTGATAGTCTATTTTCTTTAAATTCTCACCTTGCTCCAGCCAGAATCGAAGATTATCAGCAGTATACCCACCTACATCCAAGATACTTTTTGTAGAATTTGTTTTTTTTAGAACCATTGAGGCAAACGAGTAGTTAAGTCCAAATCTTTGGACCATATATCTATCCAGAAACAAATCACCGTAATGTGTTTTTGCTTCAGTTCGTTTCCCTTTTCTAAACTGTTTATAGTACATTTACTTTTTAGCTACGATTAATATATTTGCTCCTTCATTTGGTGAAATACTATCTATATTTGTTAAATTATTTCTGATAATTTTGGCTAAAAATGTCCTTATGATAGAGTGCCTGATAAACCATAATGGAGTCATTAACTTATAGAGCCATAAAATTAATTCCCATAAGATAAGTTGATCGCGATTCATGTAGTATCGAAATGATACAACTTCAAGGCCATGGTTCTTAAGCCTCTTGCTCCACTCTACTTGGCTCAGTAAGTGGAAATGATTAAATTGTTTATTTCTTAAAATTGCATAATTACTACCAAATGTGTCGCTTAAATACTTTGTAAAAAACGACGATGGACACGTAAAAACAAAGAGACCACCTTTTTTAAGAAGTCTTGAGACTTCTGAAAGGACTGCTTTATTGTCAGGAATGTGCTCAATTACACTATTACTAAATACAAGACCAAGGCTGTTACTTTTAAGAGAAATTTTCTCTGCAGATTCTATAAGTACTTTTTTATATCTTTTTGATTGTGAACCAATTTGGGCATCGTTTGCCTCATTGTTGTCAACCCCGAAAGCAAATTTTGCTTTAAAAAGTAGTGAGTTTATATAGCCATCTCCTGAACCTAAATCTAAGGTTGACCCTTTAATTTTAAGTTTTGCTAGTTCTTTTTTTAGAACTAATAATTCGATACCCCTAAAAAGGGTTACCCCAAGATGCTTATACTTTTCTAAATCATTTATTACCTTAGTTACTTGATTCATTTACCGGATTTAAGTAAACCTACTATTGTTCCTAAGTAAGAACCCAATAATTCAGGTTGTTTTTTATTTATAGCTTGAAATGTATAGTATAAGTTCTGAAAAATAAGATACGAAATGAAACGAATTTTTTTGTCAATAGTATTTGCTTTGATGTGTCTTAGATAGAAAGTAACAAAATTTACCATTCTTGGATAGCTTTTAGGTCGATCTTGAAAGAAGCCATCAATTGAAGGACAATGATTCACTTCCGCTTTGGGGTGAAAAACCAGTTTATAGCCTAAAGATCTGATTTTCAGAGACGCATCAGGTTCATGGTATTCTCCGATCCCACTGTACGTTGTGTCAAAGCCTCCAATTTTTTTTAGAAGGGAGGTTCTTACAGACCAATTACACGCTTCTAAGTTTGTAATTTCTTGAAATGGTTCTTTTCTCGAGTATGAAAAATTTGTACCTAGGGTAAATGCACCTGACTTTAGCCATTGACTCACATGCATTTGTTTATTCTCTAATAGATAAGAGTAATAAAATTTGCCAATTAGTTTCCAGAGTATATTTCCACTTTCTAACTTTCTCTGAAAATAGAATAAATCGCGTGACTTAGAGTATTTAGCAGGAATTACAGTTGGACCGGTAACTCCTCCTATCTTTGGATTGCTGTGAAAAACACTCTCTATAGTTTTCAACCAATCTTCGGTTGCCACTACATCATCATCTGTTCTGACAAAAATGCTTCCATGAGAAAGGCTTAAACCTTTATTCATCTGAGATATTAAACCTCCAGGTTGATTCACAATTCTAAGATTTAATTTAGTTTGAAATTTTTTAACGATAGAAAGAGTTTGGTCAGTTGACCCCCCATCTACAATGATTACTTCGAATTGCTTAAAACTTTGTTTACAAAGCGATTTAAGCATGTTTCCTATAGAATTCTCCCGATTCTTTGTAGGAATACAGACGCTAATTATTGGTTTTGATAAATTCATTTTAATAACTTTGGGCATTCCCTACTTTAGACTTTAAGACAGCTTTGCTCACAAAATACCACAAGCTGCGTCGTACTACTAGATGCTTAAATAATGTTTCATCCTTAATTTTTCGTTGATGCTGAATTAATTTTCTTTTATTAAGAATTTTGGGTAAGTTTATGATTACCCAGCCAATACCAGAAACCATATAGTATGCATCTTTGAAATTGAAGGTAATTATTTTAAAGAAAATTAGCCCGAACCACAGCAAGAGGTGCTGAGGAAGAATAATTAACAATTTCTCGAAAGACAAATTCTTTACTAAGGTCGAGATATAATTTTTTGGCCCATGAAACTTGGCTAATTTTGATACTCCTAGTTGGCCTAGGATGAGACTACTTGTTCCAGAATGGTGAAAAACTATGGAGCTAGGCAAGTAGTGAACTTCGTAGCCACTCAGCCAAGTTCTCCAACCCAAGTCAGTTTCCTCAACATAGATAAAATAATCGTCATCAAATCCACCAGTAGATTCAAAAACATCTCTTCGGATAAACATTCCAGCGGACTTTGCTGCCAGTATTTTGGTTGGAGTATTAAATTGACCATTGTCTACATCTCCACCTTTTGCAGTTTGAACTAAGAATCCATTGGTACCTAAGTATTCTCCGACATAATCAATTTTATTATGGTTAGATTCTAGTAGAAGCTTGCATTGTATAAGGCCAACTTTTGGATGTTGTCGAAAGTAATGATTTGCTTCTATCAACCAATTTTGGTGTACTAACGTATCGTTATCTAAAAAACTTAATATTTTTCCAGTTGAGTTTTTTACTCCAATATTTCTTGCAAATGCAGGTCCAAAATTTCGATGTAACTTAATTAAATGGGCTCTATCATACCTATTAACTATTCTTTCTAGAGATTTTATCTCTGAGATTTCTGAGCCGTTGTCTACAACGACAACTTCGTAATCGCTCGAATTTGATTTTGAAATGGAACTAAGCAATTTATCAATATAGTTACTTCCATTTAAGTTAACAACGATAACTGAAGTGATAATCATAAACTTTTTAAGTATAGATCTTCGTGTAATCTAAAGATATTTGCAGAACTTCGTTTGTGCTGAATTAAGGGAAGATTGTTTGTTATTGTTTCTCTAAGATGACTATCTTTGAGAATGGTAGATATTGCAGCCTCCCAATCAGAATCTTTTACAATAAGGCAATTTATTTTATCTTTAAGCTCTTCTTTAATGTAAGGATTATCACTTACCAAAACAATCTTAGACCTTGAAATAGCATGACACATAGGTCCACTGGAACTAACAACTAAACTTGATGGCAACAAGACTATATTTGCAAGCTTGTATATATCATTCAACTTGGCTTGAAAACCTAAATAGATTACTTTTGTCTTAAGATTATGTTTTTGAATAAATTCCTGTATCTGTTCTATGACTATCTCTTGTCCTGGAATTACTCCCCCACCTAAGTATAATTTTACTTTTGACATCGGGTGTTTTTTGACAAACTCATTAAATCCACGAAGAATGTTAAGAATACCTTTTCTTTTTGCAAAATAACCAAAATATAAGAGGTTGGTTATCTTTTGATCATTTCGGTTGTTTTTATAAGTGTAGTTAGGAAACGGATGCGCAATGACAGCAATATTATTTTTATTTGCAAATGGGTATTCAAGGAGTATGCTTCTGGCATACTCAGTGTGAACAATAATTTTATTACTAAAGTTATTAATCATTGAATAAAGGATGTAGAAAAATGCCTTCGTTGTAAATGTATTCAGATGGCTAACTTTATACGAGAAAGTTTCGAGGAACTCATCATTAATCTGTTTCTCTGATACAGTAGCGTGCACCGTACAGACAACTTTAATACCAATTAGTTTTGTAAGAAAGATGAGGAGTGGAAAAATAATTGCAGTAACTTTGGGACCAAACATATTTATTTCGTGCTGATAGTGACAAATATCTGGTCGATCTTTGATGAGTTGCCATAGAATGTCTACAAAGAATTTTGCATTTTTTTTCCAAACTTTTTTAACCTCAAAAATGCTCTTTCGACTATTATTGTCTGTGTATACTATTACTTCGTATTTATTGTTTACCTTGTAACCCTCGAGTAATGTATTTGTGTAATGACCTTCTGGTGTTAGTCCAGAGACAATTACAATTTTGATTTTATTGTCCTTTTTCTCTGTCATCTGAGTAAGAATTATATGATGGAATATGATATGTTATGAAGATAATCTGTTTTTATGAAGAATTTGAGTAATGTAGGTTCATCGAGTGAAGTTGTCTTGGTTAAATGGCTGAGCGATTCAACTTTTTGTCTATCTCTGAAGCGAGATGGGTTTGTATTTACTCCTGGACAGTGTGTAAATTTAGGTATTATTGGAAGTGGTATTAACCGTGAATATTCTACATACTCATCTGTTAATAATAAGAGTAGGTTAGATTTTCTCATTAAATTAGTTGAAGACGGTGCAGTTTCAAATGCGTTATCCAAACTGAAAAAAGGTGACAAAGTGCAAATAGATGGATCTTATGGAAAATTCATAATAACTGATCCTACAAACAAATCGACAAAGTATTATTTTATTGGCACTGGTACGGGTATTGCGCCGTTTCACTCTTATGTGACCTCATATCCATCTCTAAACTATAAAATTATTCACGGAATCAGAACAGCGGCTGAAAGCTATGACGCCAAAGATTATGGAAAAAACTATGTTTCCTGTACTTCAAGAGATGATTCAGGTAATTTTGCTGGTAGAGTTACTGACTATTTAAAATGCCATCCGATAGATCTTAAAGCATACTATTATTTGTGTGGAAATAGTGAAATGATAAACGAGGTTTATGACATCTTAAGTAGTGCTGGGGTAAACGGAAATCAAATTTTTACAGAAAGTTTCTTTTAAGTTATGAAAAAACTTAAAATTGCAATCTCATATCCACCGATTGTGAATGAAAGAGGCCAGAAAGCAATGGTTTCACAGAATCGTAACGTTCAATTTTTCAAGACACCAACTTACCTTTTACCTGTAACTTATGCTCAAGCAGCTACGTGGTTAAAATCTTTAAATTTCTCCGTTCGTTGGGACGACGGCAATGCTGCTAGAAAGACCTTTGTTGAGTGGAAAAATGATTTGATTAAATCCAAACCAGACGTGGTAGTTTTTGAGAGTACAACACCTGTCATGCAATTTTATTGGGATTTAACCAACGATTTAAAGAGGATCATGCCAAAGACAATTTTTGTAATGACCGGTTATCACTCGATGAGAAAACCAGAAGAAACTTTAGAAAACAGTAAAACTGACATAGTTGTAAAAAGTAACCATGTTGACTTTGCTCTTACCAGACTTCTACCCTACATTCGAGACCACAAGTCTTGGAGGAAATCCTGCACTATTGAAGGTCTAACAATAAGGGTGAATAAAGATGAAATTAGAGACACTGGAGCTTTTCGCCAGGTTGAAGCTGTAAATAAATCTCCCTTAATTGATCGTGAATTAGTCTCTTGGAAAAACTATGCATATGAAAATGGCAACTTTCTACGCACTCCAGGTACTTATGCAACTAGTGTAATAAGAGACTGTATGTTTGGAAAATGCACTTTCTGCCGCTATAACGGACCCGAACTTACCTTTACCAAGATGAAAGTTGAGAAAAGTTTAGATGAATATGAAGAGTTGATTGTTAAGTATGGGGTAAGGGAAATTTTCGACGATTCTGGGGTTTGGTATCGCGGAGAAGAAGCAAAAGAATTTGCTAGAGGTATCATCGCTAGAGGTTTACACAAAAAAGGGTGTTATTTTGGAATTAACACACGTTTTGAATATCTTGATGAAGAAACTATTAAGTTATTGGCTCGAGCAAACTTTCGCTTTGTATTAATAGGTCTGGAGTCAGGTAGTGAGGCAACTTTACGAAGGTTAAATAAAGGTTATCAAAAGAAATATATAGAACAGTGTTTGAGATGGATGACTAAATACGGTTTACATCCTCACTTGACGGTAATGGTTGGATATTACTGGGAGACGAGAAAAATGTTACAAGAAACTGTTGACTACGTGACATTTCTAATGAATGAGGGTCTTTCTAGAACCTTACAAGTAACCCTTTGTACACCACTTGATTACACCCCATACCATCAAGAATGTATCGACAGAGGAGTTTTACTGGCTAAAAACTACAGCGATCATGATATGAGCAAGTTAATTGTGAAAACGCCTATTCCACATGAAGAATACTATGAAGCAGTAAGGAAAATGTACACGATCGCCATTTCTCCTAAATTTTTGTATAGACAAATACTTTTTTTGAAAAATGGGCGACTAAGAGATTTTGAGTTTATTTTTATTTATGGTATTAGAGCACTACGTAGAGTTTCTAATCATTACTATAATCTGACCATCAATAGTAAAGAGAAAAGTTTGGGAATGAAAATGATGATTTGGCTCAACAAAGTGTTAACCCCTAAGGAGGGCGTTTAACGTGTGAGTTTGGTTGTAAAAAGAAAACCTTGGATAAATTTCCCACCGTACCACAAATGAGTGATAGGAACACTGATCAGACTAATAATAAAGTGCAGTATCGAACTTGATTTAATGCCGATCCAGACAGAATTAATCAAAACGGCTAACAGATACAAACTAGTGAGAATTTTTCCAAGGTTAAGGAAGATTGGTATAGATATTGTTGGGATGAAACTTGCTAAGATCAAGTAAATCCAACCGAGCAGTAAAGCAGATGGAGCAAAATAACTGACTCTGGCAGAAGTCTGTGGTAGAACTCTAGCAAAAAAGCCTCGATGAAGTCCAAACTGCCCATTTTGAATCAGATGTTTTTTAAAAAGTGGTCGTCGATGATGAAAAACCAGGACATCTGGATAATATCTAATTTTTCCTCCTTTATTAATTAAATCCAAACACAATTTGGTATCTTCTCCTGGCCAGTAATTGGTGTCGTACCCACCAACTGAGTTAAACACTGATTTTCTAACAGCTAAATTCATACTTGGATAATCGTCAACCTCTCTTGATGAAGCCACCATGAATCTATATCCATATGGCCCTGAGCCAAGAGGCGATGCACTAACCCATCCCGAAGCAGCTTCGGTTAGACTGACGTGGGGTGGGGTAATTCCAGGACCACCAATGGCGACAAGATTCTCGTGTCCGTTAAATTTTGTCGCTATATTTTCTAACCATTTTGAATCAGGATATGCATCATCATCGATAAAGGCAAGTATTTGACCTTTGGCCAAAGCCGCACCGTCATCTCTTTTCTTAGCTGGAGAGGTATACACACCATCATAGTGCTTCTGAATTAAATTCTTGAAATGGTAGTTTGTGGGATGATCACAAAGCAAAATCACTTCGAATTCTGTGAATGTTTGTTTAGAAAGAGCGGCAAATGTCTCTGAAAGATATGGATTCTTTTTCTTGTAATCAATAATAATGACGGAAATTAACACCTTCATAGATTTCTGAGTTAGTATAACAATAATGAGCAGATGGTATTTGGTGTTTCTATTAATTTTTATTTTCTTAGTACACAGTTTTAGCTTAAATTTCCCTTTTTTGTCTGATGATGTGACCGGAATTGCAGAAAATATTAATTTAACGAACTTCTCGGAAAGCTTGAATCTAAACAAGTTGGGATTTGTTTTTGTCTTGATCAGATATATGACCGCGATAGTTTCAGGACAATCGCCTATCTTGTATCGATTGGTAAATATACTTTTTCATTTGGGAAGTGTTTTGATGGTTTATAAAATTTTTCGGAAAAATGGTGAATGGAGGGCGTTATCGATAAGCGGCTTATTCGGACTGCATCCACTAACGGTTGAAAGCATAACTTGGATTTCAGGTGCTCCATACTCGATTATGGGTTTTTTTGCGTTACTTACATACTATTTGTATACACATACAAGCAAAGTTAAATACTTTTGGTCTTTGGTAACTTTTGTGTGTGCAATATCAGTAAACATTTTGGCAACATCCTTGATTCCGATCCTTATAATCCGTAATTTTCTAACACCTGCAAACAAAGACAAGAAAATTATTCTTGTGTTCATGACTATATTGAGTGTACTTTTTGCCTACTTAATGATTACCAAAGCTTCGAGTAGACAGCAATTAATCGAGGTAGATACAGGCCAGCAAGTAGATACTAAAAATCCTCTCATATCAATCCCAATTGCGATTTCTAAGTATACTTTTTTATACTACTTCCCTGAAAAGCTAAGTCTTTATCAATCTGAATTAAGCACCGGATTTTTGGGATTTGGTCTTGGTTTATTGATCACCATATCGATAGTGGCATTTGCAATATTCTTGATTTATCGAAAAAAAGAGACTGGATTCTGGCTGGCATGGAGTGTCTTGGCATTAGGGGTAACCTTGATACCTACTGGTTTAACCTGGGTTGTGGCTGAACGATATAGCTATTTAAGTTTGGTAGGAATTAGTGTCATAACTGTAAATCTTCTAGAGAGAATATTTTATAGAAAGATAAACAAAGACTATTTGTACTTACTTGTCTTTCTCTTAGGGCTAGCTTTAGTGTTGCGAACTGGGTTTAGAATTTCTGATTGGAGAAGTAATGAAGCTTTGTGGACAGCCACAGCGAAAACTTCTCCATCGAGCCCACATACTCACTTAAACTTAGGTTACGTTTACAACTTAAAAGGTGATTACAACAAAGCAATAAAATTATTCGATCTGTCTCTTAGTATTAACCCAAACAATGCTGCCACCTGGTTTCATAAAGGAGAAAGTTTGCGTATGTTGGGCAAGTATCAGAATGCCGTGGAGATGTATAAAAAATGTCTGGAATTAAACCCTACAATCTGGCAGGCAGCCAGATCTATGGCCGTCACATTTATTGCCATGGATGACAAAAAAAAAGCATTAGAATCTTTTAACTTGGCAAAAAAATATGCTCCGACAAATGATCAAGGGATGTTATTGATCGAGAAGATGCTTAAATAATACGCAGATCAGGGTCTTTTTTCCACAAATCGTGCTGGGCATCATCGTAATAGCGAAGCAAATGGGTTCGATAAATGATGGCAAGGTAATCGATAAAGAACTCTTGAACAGAGTTTTTTCCAAACAGTTTGACAGTAGAGGCAAAGTTATAATTGAGAACCACAGGTGACTCGTAAATCCTGTTAAAGCCAAGCCTACTAGCTACGGCGAGAATTTCTAAATCGAAGGCAAATCTTTTAACCAGTAAACGTGGTAAAACTTTCTTTAGAACTCCCCTCTTGAACAACTTTAAGCCTGTTTGTGTGTCTGAGACGTTGATTCCAAAGAAAAATCTTGTTGCTAATTGAACAATAAAAGACAAGATTCGCCTTTGCCAAGGATAATTAACCAGGCTAGCACGATGACGTTTGCTGCCGACCACGATATCTGCATCGTACCATCTCATATGTGCAAGTGCCATGGCTAATCCACGAGGTTCTAGGTCACTTCCTGCATCGATGAAAGAGACGATGCCACCGTATGATTTGGCCATACCATATCGAATTGCGTATCCTTTACCCTTATTTTGGCTATAGGTATAAACTTTGATGTTGTTCGACTGAACTTTCAAAGCGCGTTGGAACGTTTTATCTTTGGGGCTACTACTGCCATCAACGACACAGATTATTTCGTAAGGCTCTTTTAATGTTTCTAAACTTTGTTTAACATTCTTTAGATCTGTAGCAATCGTTGGGCATGAGTAGACTGGAACTACAACAGAGAGAAGTTGATTATCTACTTGCTTTAACTTTTGTGCCATCTGGGCGGAATTGTACCAAAATACTGATACAGAAGAAGCCGAGCAACACACTTCCTAAAGCTTGAACTAAAAAGTTTAAATAGACTCCATCTGAAAGACTTCTTACAAAGGTAAGGGCAATTGGTTGGGCAAGCGCCACGATTAGGATCAGAATTGAGGCATGGCGATAATGCAAACCCATGAGGGTGGATACAAAAAATACATTGAGTGATAAAAATAGTGAAGCTGCTACTTGAATTGGTAATAAGCCAACTAAAGATTGATAGGTTGATCCACCTAAAAGGGCGATGATGTGCGACGGCACAAAGAGAACTAGTCCTAAACCAGCAAAACTTAATCCTGCTTGAGTAAAGAAGAGTTTCAAAAAAACAGTTCTTGGAGATTTGTGATCTGAAATTCTATTGGCTACAACGCTTAATACAATAGTAGCCAATGGTGATAGGGCAAAATAAAAAGACCTAGCAATGGTGGAAAGAGCGGCATAAAAACCGGAGGTGTGACTATCTAAAATTACACGCAGAGTAAGATTATCTGAAGAAATTAAACTAGCTAAGGATATAGAGTAAATAAAAGATTGGACTAAATCACCTTTGAGATTTAGATGTGAATCATTTGAACTGTGATTTACTGGCCATAGCCACTTTGAGAGTAGAAAAAACATTAATAGGCATCCAAAGATGACTGATGTGACTTGGATAATAACAGGGATAATTGGATCAGGCTTCCAGGACAAGAATATAAAGGTGAATACCAAAGTGAAAACTACTTCGACTATTCCAATAAGTGAAACAAGACTCAATTTCTCTTGAGCAGTTAAAATTGATCTCAAGATTGTTGAAGGAAGTGAGATCACTAAAAAGAAAGCCAAGATTATAAAAGCATCATTCTGTGACTTAAAGAGATTTGCTAGAAAAGGGGCAATCAAGACTAAAATAAATGCGGCTACTATTGTAGGCAGAGAAAAAATCTTAAGAATTTTATAGAAAAATGAGTTTGTATGAGAGTAATCTACCTTACTCAAGCGACTAACTCGCCTAATAACTAAGGTTCCAATAGTACTTGAAGGTACTGATAGTAAAAATATGAGAGAAAGATAAGCTAAGAATTCTCCATATGAGGAAGGGTTTAAAAAACGAAGCAAAATTAGGTGAAAAAAGTATCTAAGGATGCCTATACCGAATGAACTAAAATAGTAGAAACTTGCATTAATAAAAGCAGGGGTGATTTTTAGTTTTGAGATCACACTTATAAGTGTAACTTAAATCTTTTAGACCACAAAGTAGCCTCGAGTGAAAAGCGAGATGCAAATAAAACCTACTAGTAGTAAGAAGGTAAAAATTATTTGTTGAAATCGGAGTGATACTCTACTGATAAATTTAGCCGCCATAATAAAGATAGGAAAAGCGACCAAGACAATCCTGGGTAGCGAATGGAAAGTTCCAGAGAACATTGGAATGAAGAGGATTAACAAACTGAAGACTGCATATGATTTTCGCGTATATTTGAGGGCCAAAACACTAAAAGCAAAGCTTAAAACCACCACCACAAGTTCTAAGACAACCGTAAAGTAAAAAGGATCGAGGCGATTTCCAGAGAAGATAAACATTTTAAGATACCGGTAAAAGACTTGATGAGGGAGGATAAATTTCTCAAAACCAGAACTTAACATAAAATCTGAATATGAATTCAAAAGAAATAAAGGATCGCCGATGCGGACGTACTGAAAATATAAGTAACTAATTAAACCCAATGGGGCAGTAATAACGCCTGCAAATTGAGGACCAAACAGTTTTAATTTATTTGACTTAACAGCCTGGATGTATTCGATCAACAAAACCGGAATTAAGGCTACACCTAGGAATCTTGTTAAGCCTGCTAAGCTGACCAAGACACCTGCACACATAAATCTATTCTGCCTCATCAGATAAATACTTCCAATTGAAAGTAGTAAGAACAATGATTCTGTATAGACACTGCCTAAAACAAACGAAGTGGGAAAAATAAGCAGTAGTAAGAGGCTCATTTTTGCAACTTTAGAGTCAAAATCCATTTTTACAAGCTTATAAAGCAAAATTAAAGAGATGACGAGACATATATTGGAAATTAGCAGTGAAGAAACTAGTGGTGAAAAAATCAGGCTAAAGATTCCGATAAGCCATGGATACAAGGGGAAAAGTGTCAGAAGGAGCGAATCCCATCGTTCAATTTGACCAATTTGAGCCAAATGTAGATATCGAGGTCCGTCGAAATTTGCCCACATTTGTAAAAGATGATCTGCTTCAAAGTTTCCGCTCTGTAATGAATAACGAACAATGAGGGGCAATAAAAAAGCCGCTGGTATGGCGGCTAAGCTGACGAGTATTCGCCAGGTAAAATAAGTTTTGATAATGTTACGAATAGGCATGTGAAGATCTATTATATGCTCCTTGAATAAACTTTCTGGTAGATAGATAGAGTTTTTGAAGCCGTTATATTCCAACTGAAATCAGAAGCTCTAGCCAAGGCGTCGTTTCGAAGTAAAGTTCTCTCTCTTAGACTAAGTTTTAGAACTCTAATTATAGCTTGGACCAACTCTGCCTGTGAGTCTGGATTAAAAGTTATACTTCCTTTTGGATATATTTCAGGCAGCGAAGATGCTTTAGAAGAAATTGTTAGACACCCCGTAGTCATGGCTTCTAGGAGAGGAAGTCCAAAACCTTCATAAAATGACGGTTGAACGTATGCAGTGGCCAAACGATAGATATGATTTAACTCCTGGTTACTAACAAAACCCAAGGTTCTAATATTTTGACTGAACTCCTTTAGGTACATTTTGATATTCTCAACATGGGCAACCTCGGGATGAACAACTTGCAACCCAAGCAAATTTTTTATTGAAGTGTTTTTGAGAACTGGTTTGGTAAATTCTCCACCTACGAGAACTAAAGGAATGTTTGCTTTTAGCGAAGCTTTAATCAGGGTAAGCAAATTCTTATTGACATTGATTCCCCCTACGAAAAGCAAAAAACGATCTGGTAAATGATACTTTTTCTTGGTTGCAGCAACTTGCCTGTGTGAAGGAACTTTTGCATACTCTCCATCACAAGCAAGAGGTGTAACAAATATTTTACTTGGATTAATATTGAGAATCTTGATGATGTCACGTCGACTATTCTCACTATCGGTGATTATGGCGTTAACTCCACGCAAAGAAAGCTTTTGGAAGAAGAAATTAAGCCTACCCCTAATCCCAACTGGATAATTTTTCGACATGACCAGAGGTGTTAAATCGTGAATGGTAACAATAGTCGGCTTAAGCTTGATGAGTGGTAGGCTGTGATAGAACAAATCAAAAAAAGGATAATGGATTATGTCTGACCCAAGGGTTGAAAATTCTACTTTACCTGTCGAAAGGAGTGATTGAGCTAGATATTTCTCATAAAAACCGATGCCTCTACTACCTGAACCTTTATGGCTAACTAGATTAACTTTGATTTTCATGAGTTAGAATAATTATAGAGTGTTGTACAAATGGTTTGTTATTTTGATCTTTGCGTTTTTATATACCTTTAGGCTTTTAGAAGTTCCCACTGGATTAACCGTTGACGAAGCGGCTTTTGGCTATAATGCTGCCCTATTAAGTGAGACTGGGCGAGACGAAAATAGCAGATCATGGCCGGTCTTTGTACTATCGATAGAAGGAAAAGACTGGAGACAGCCAGTAACCGAGTATTTCGTGGTATTTTTGTATAAATTATTTGGTCCATCGGTATTTTTGCTACGATTCTCAAGTGTGCTCATCGCAGTTATAAGTTTGTGGCTAATCTATAAATTAGCTGAAACTGTTTTAGGGAAGAAAAGTGGACTTTGGGCGGTTTTAGTTTTAGGTTCATCTCCCCTCTTTTTTATTCATGCAAGACTAGGTTTAGACAACATCATGCCTGTTCCATTTACGATTTTGTGGCTATGGACCATTTCGAAGTTTCTAAAAACTGGTACCAAAAATTGGTTACTTCTATCAGGATTAGCCTTGGGAGTAGCTTTTTATACCTATAAAGGGATGAGAGCAATAGTACCTTTGTGGTCATTTTTATCGATAATCATGATTGTTAAAAAAGTGGGGTGGCAAAAGTGGTTTGGTGTTGAAGTTTTGTATTTTGTCGTTTCAATCTTACCGTTCGTATTGATGATTCCAATACTAGATCACTTTTATGCAGGTGCTGTAATGGGTGGTTCAAGGCCAGCTGGAAATTCTATTTATGAACTAGCCAGCGCTTATTTATCCTCTTATGACTGGTCATATTTATTTGTGAGGGGAGATATCACTCTTTATCATTCAACCGGGCTGCATGGAGTATTATTGCTGGCTACCCTACCCCTCTTAGTGATTGGCTTGGTTTCGATTCTGAAAAAATTAGATAATCCAAAAATATTAATTCTATATAGCTTGATCATTGCCCCCTTATTTTATGGATTTGTAGGCTCGCAACACCGTTTTAGTCGCTTATTGGCTTTGTTACCAATGTTGGTTCTCTTGATTGTTAATGGCATCGTTTGGATTAGAGATTATAAAGGCAAAGCTTATAAATACTTGGTGACAATTTTGTTGTTACTTTCTTTCTTGAACTTTGGTGATTTTCTGAAATATTATTTTGTGACTTATCCTGGAGTGACCCAATCATTGGTAGGTGAAATGAAAGGATATAAAGATTTTGAAGTACTAAAAAAAGTAGCTGAACAAAAAAAGCTAGATCCTGTTATATCAAATACTATTGGAGATAAAACAAACCAGAGTAATAACTTCTATCAAGCAGTCTACTTTGGAAAACTACTACCAACTAGGAATGATGACTTAGGCGCAGTTGAAGGAGAAATATTGCTTACTCAACGCGAAAAAATAGTTGGCAATAAAGCAGAGAATTATCCGCTAGATAAATACTTCCTACAAGTTAAGGAGTAGCGATAAAACGATACATTACTTTTCCAGCTGGATCTTTAATCGTATCTATGACTTTGTCATCCGGAGCTGATTCATCTGCAAGAACTAAAAGGGTGTTCTTTAAGTCTTTATCTTGCTCAAAATTAATGGCTCTAAATTGATATTTGGAAAAAGATTTCACGGTTGAAAATCCGAACTTGTCTCGAGGAGTAAGAACTATTTCTTTTTGCAATTGAGTAGGAGGATATTTTTGAAAGAAAGCAATAAGTATATAAGGCTGATCGTAACGATCTGAGATGACAACTTGAGAGTATTTTTCTTGGTTGATAGTCAAGTAATCACTAATCTGTGAAAAACCGTATTGCCAAGCATACGGTAACTCTTTTGGATAGTGAACAAAATACTGGTGGAGGTATCTTGAAAAATCGTAGCTTAATAGAAGAGTCAAAAATAATAGAATAAATTTAAACTTATACTGGTGAACCAACATCAAGACTTGGTAGAAACCTAGACCACAAATGATGACTAGTGGATAAATCATATTTTGAGCTCTAAGAGCGTGTGGGGCTTGGAAAGTTAAAGAGGCAGCAAGTGGCGCCAAGAGGAACCAAGACAAGATAAATTTTGAAGCGAAGTTGCCTTGTTTGACCATGTACCAGAGACCCAAACCAAACAATGGTAACAGCGCTAATAGCTCTTGTCCTACTCCAGGAACTTTGCTTCTGGCAATTTCATCACCTGTGACAAAGAGAAATTTGGGAGAAAAATGAAGTAGATAGTTACTTAGTATCCTTCGTGAATAAGTTATGTATTTTGAATGAAAGACTTTATTTAATATTTGATTATCATGGCCATTACGATACTCAAGGGCTTCCCAAAGCGGGCCTGAATCGGCAAACACTGAGACCCCACCAAACCTTGACCTTCCTTCTTTAGAAAACATTTGCATAGACAATGGAATGAGCAGAATTACTGAAACCACAAATAGTTTAAATATTAAGTTTCTCGTTTTACTTACTTTAAAAAGTTCAACAACTTGATCTCTTGAAAAAATAGCCAGTGCGATTAAGGTCAGTGGTAAGACGACTCTAGTTGAGTGGTAAGTGTACATACTAAAAATCAGAAGTAAGATACCCACAATCGGGTTCTTCTTAGTTTTTATAAATCGAATCAGATAGAAAAGACCAATAAGCCATAGCGAACTCGAGGCATTTACCTCCCAAGCTCCTCTAGAAAAATGTAGATGCCAAGGCGAAAGACTTAAGAAAAGAGCCGAGACATCACCAAGACTAAAAGTAATTTTTCCTATTTTAAGTTGGTGCTGCTGATCAAAAAGTAGATCTACGAGCTTAGCCAAAAAATAGATTGCCAATATCCCCAATAATGCAGAAGGTAGTCTGATGGCTAAAGGATTAAGACCAAGAAGATAAATAAACGGCAAACTCAAATAGACGTATCCTCCTGGTTTGTAATCATCGAAAGATTGAAAGACCAGTGGCCAAGCTGCTCCGTGTTCATCTTTACCAGTTTGTATAAGTGAATACGCATTGTAACCCAGGGCTGCTTCATCTGCGTTAAGCCCACTAGGGTAAGTGGAAAGAAAAGGTAGTCTGGTGATTAGACCAATAAAGATGGCGAGTATCAAGAGTGGTGCTTTTTTCATTTTTTACTGGTTTTGATGACTCTAAAGACAATTTTCTCACTTAAATCTTTCACGTCAGTGACAGAATCTATGTAGTCTTTTTTGAAATCAAAAGAGTCTGGAAAATTATCGTAAGTACCAACAAAAATACTGTTTGGAGTATTGATCAAATCACCATACTGAGGCTGTCTAAATTCAACATTAGCAAAACCTGGCACAAACCCAACATCGACTCCTCCATCTTTGAAGCTTCTTAATTTTTGGAATTTCGCTGGGTCGTATTGGGTATAGAAAAGATAATAAATATATGGTTGCCCATAAACATCTGTAAAAGCAATTTTGTCTGGATTGGTCGCTTGAATGATGGCGACAGCCTCCTTATGACCATTGTTAAATCCTTCTGCCAATAACCTGCCTGAGTGATTCAAGTAAATATCAGTATCTAAAACGGCAAAGTGGGCATAAACCAAAAAGATGGGTATAAATATAAGTCGAGAAAATCTAATCGATAAATAGTACAGTCCAAAACCAATCAACATCGCGAGTGGAATCACCAATACTAATGACCTGACCGTAGAAAATTCACTTAGAGTCAGGCTACCTCCAAGCGGGGATATTAAGAGTAAATAAAGAATTAAAACAGAGGCGCGTCTGAAGGGGTTAGTAATCAAAAATACTAACCCTGCAAAGATGGCAAATCCATCAACTAGATGAAGCATACCAATTTTACCCAAGGTGTCTCGCATGACTTGAACTTTGCCACTAAACAAAAGTTCGCTGGAAAAATGATTTAGATAGCGGGAGGAAACCATTCGCCACCACTGATCGAGGACTGAGTGAAAATAGACACTATCTGAAGTCGTAGGACGATAATTGAACAAACTAAGTCGACTTAAGCGGTTACCCGAAAGACCAGTAGACGTATCGTAGATATAAAAAGCTACAAGGGCGAACAAAATTACATAGAAGATAAGTTTTGGTTTTTCTTTTCGTATAAAGCGACCAAGTGAGGTGGGTTGATGCAAGCGATTGAAGATAAATAAACCAATTAGGTAAAGTGGAGTGATGAGTTTTGCCGCTTGGTAAAGATAAAGTGTAGCGACAAATACTAATATTGATGGCAATACTGAACGATTTGAAGTCTGTGCTTTTAGAAATAAGTACGTAGCTAAAATGACAAAGAAGACGTAAACATTGGTTTCCCAAGCACCACGAGAAAAGTGAATATGCCATGGCATAAGGGCAAGAGCAAACGCTGTAAATAAGCCAAGTGTTCTGTTTTTGAAGAGTTGATTTACTAATAAACATAGAAATAAAACACTTAAGGTGCCGGCTATAACAGATGGAAGTCTGACTGCTACCTCGTTTAGACCGAGTAAAGAGACAAATGGTACCGTCAGGTAGACATACAAACCTGGCTTGTAGTCACCGAAAGATTTGAAGATAAGTGGCATAAATACTCCATGCTCATCTCGACCTGTTTTTAGAATGGAGTAGGCGTTGTAACCTAAGGCAGCCTCATCCCAGGTTAATCCAGGTGGTAAGGTAGATAAAGAAACGAACCTGACAAAGAAAGCGATTGCGACAATCGTAATGAGCGTTATTAAATACAGGAGGTTTGATTTGAACAAGTGCATCGTTAAGGCTACTTTTATTCTACCTTATGGCTATAATTAACCCAATGATTGTGCAGAATAAAAAGTATATCTTGGTTTTTGCACTACTGATGGTAATAAAGATTCTGATAACGAACTTGGTAGGATTTGCGAAAGAGGATCTACAGCTAGATTATCGAGTAAACAGTTTGATTACCTTTGGGGTTGATGAGAGAGGAATGAATTGGCCAATGACATTTCGTAACTCGTCAGGACTAGAAATGCCTTTGCCTACTTATTTTTATATTCCAATTAAATTTGCTTTTAAGGAAAACGCTTTGTTGATTGCCGACGTATTAGTACTTTTGATCGTAAGTATTGTCTTGATGAAAATTGCAACTTCCTGGCAGTTAACCTTTAGCGTATTAGTAAGTCCAATTTTGCTTTGGCCAGGCTTGTGGAGTGAAAAAATAGCTCTAGTCTGTTTGGTGGGATATTGGCTCCTAAATAAAAAACAACTGCAGCTAAAAGTATTATTGTTTTTGATTGGTTTATTAAGTAATCCCTTGTTTGTTTGGTTTATTGTTTTGGGTGAACTGGCAAGGTTGGTAACAACCAGACAAGGGTGGCGTTGGTTTTTGATCGTATTGGGTATTAGTGTTATGTATACCTTTGTTATTAATGGGACAAACTATTATAGAAATGAGCTGACTAAGTCATTTAGAGAAATAGAATTTATAAATAATACAAATAAATTTAGAGGATACGCTGATAAAGCGATAAATGGATCTGGGAGAGTATTTTTTAATAAATCTGGCCAGTTGGCATACTATGTCTCTAAATCGATGTATTATCTTAATCCTTCTTTTTGGTTTGGCAAAGGCGATATGAATATTGCTAGTAACAGTTACTTAATTCCACTTTTTTCAATAGCTTCTCTGTTGGCATTAGGAAACTACTTAAAGAATAAAAGTAACTTCAACCTCTGGTTAATACTATTTAGCAGTGCAATTGTTCCCTTGATTGCAAACTCTCCTGATTCTGAGAGATTTAGTTGGGGTATGGGTAGTGTTCTGATAGCGATGATTATTTCTAGATCTAAAACTTACAAACTTGAGTTATTCATGGTGATACTTAGCTTGGCTATCACTTTAATTGGAATTTTCACTATTCCAAGACAGATTACACAAAAGATAAATTTACAAGATAAACCAAAAATGGTGTTATTGAGCGGCGATTATTTTGATATTTATAGTAATGAAAATTAACTGGCTAGCAGTAATTCTCGTCTTTGCACTAGTAGTGCGTATTGTTGGACTAGATAGATTTAATAGTAGTATGAATGTAGACGAAGTCGCTATTGGCTACGATGCATACTCGATCTTAAAAACAGGTCGCGACCATTTGGGAAATTTATTACCCGTTGTTTTCCCATCTTTGGGCGACTATAAACCTGGACTATATATCTATGTAGTAGCGATATTCGAAGCACTCTTTGGACTAAACGAATATGCGGTTAGATTACCATCTGCCCTAGCTGGAACATTTAGTGTTTACCTTATTTATCGATTGGTAAGTAATATTTATAAAGAGAAGAAAACTGCCATAGCTGCTAGTTTGATTTATGCTACGATGCCCCTCACGATCGTTTTGTCCAGAGGAGGTTATGAAAGCAATTTTGCATTAGCCTTGTTGTTGGCTGGGTTGGTGTGGTTACAAGATCAAATAGATAAAGAAGGGCATTATTGGGCTCTGTTGTTGTTTCCATTGTCGATGTACACATACCATAACGAAAAATTATTGGCGATGATAATGCTAGTTGGAATTATCTGGTGGAACAGATTTGAAATAAAAAAGCGCATTAAAGTATTTTCAGTTTGGATGTTGTTAATGCTCGTATTTTGCTTACCATTATTACAAACTATAAATCCAACATCTCAGACCAGAGCTAGAGATAAGTTCATCCTTAATGACCCTCTGATAAGTTCAATTGAAGGTAATGCGAAAATTGGAGCAACCATCAGTATTGGAATGAGTCGGTATTTACAAGCTTTTGATCCTACCGCCTACTTTGCCAAAGGAATGAATATGACCTTTACAAATAATATGGATATGGGCTGGATGGGAATTTGGCTGTTTCCAATTTTTGGGATAGGTTTGTGGGCATTTTTCTCACTTTCACGAAAGAAGTTAAAAATAGTGTCTTGGAAAACTTTAGTACTGCTTACTTTAATTACCCCTATCCCTAGTGCAATAACCATGGATGACTATCATAACTTTCGTCTCTTGCCCATTAGTGTAATTTTATCTGTGATTGCAGGATTGGGTTTGACTAAATTGATGCAAATTAAGATGGGGAAAATACTTGGTGTTTCACTAGTAATGATGAATGTGGTGATGTTTGTGTTGATGTATACAGTTGTATATCAGTCAGAGAAATCTCATTGGCAATTTGATCCAATGAAAGAAGTAGCTCTTTATGCTCATTCTATAAGTGGTGACACAAAAGTTCTAATAGACCCTAGGTTTGGCAAGGAAGGTCCGTATATTTTTGGAGTACCAGAGTTTTATTTACTTTTTTATGGCAAGGTCGATCCGAACGAATATCGACAAACAAAGAGAGATGGTGGTTTTGGTAAATTTGATTTTAGAAATGTTGATTGGCAGGTAGAACGTAAACTTGCTAACACAGTCATCATTGCATCTGAGTGGAGTATTACAGAAGGCACATATGACAAAAATAAACTACTAAAGAAATTTAGTTTTGTAGACGGGCAAACAGCTTACTTAGCAGTCTCATCAGATAAATGAATAAGAAATTTGTCACGATTCTTCTTGTTACTGTCATAGCTGTAGCGATTTTTGCTTTAGTCAGTAAGAATCGATTTAATGAAAATAGATTAGATACTCTTGTGAATTCTGAAGGTAGTGCCAAACCTCTTTCAAAAGATCCATGTGGCAGAGCAATTTATGGAGAACCTGTAGACGCAGACAATTATGTCAAAGTGACGATTAAGTGCGCTGATAAACAGGCCACAAGTAAGTTGATGTTTAGTGGATTAGTTCTAAATACATGGGCAGATGTTTGGGAAAGTTGGCGACGAATTAATGGGATTGATTTGAAAAGAGAAGAATTTGATTGCAATATAGATTCTGGTAAATTTGATTGGGCTGATAAAGTTACTAAACTTTCGACCATGTACTGTAATTATGTTAAATAAGTGGAAAATAGGAGCGCTAGTCTGCGTCGCTTTATTTGGGCTTCTGTTGCGATTAAACAAATTTGCTCAAGTTCCCCCACCCGGACTATCACTCGATGAATATTCAAATGCATTTGTTGGTTTGAGCATAATCACTAATGGTATTCCTGTTGGTATGACAGGAGTTGATGGTAACAAGGTTAGATTTAAAGCATATATAAATCCCGACCTGGTATATCAAGAGACAGCCAATGGTGATCCTATGACCTTAGCTTACCCTTGGTTTGATCATCCTCCTTTGGTGGGTTTGGTTACTGGAAGTTACGCCTACATTAAAGGTGCAAGGGTATTTGAAGATGTTAGAGCGGTAGTTGTTCGCAAGCCAGTAGTGATTTTAAGTGGTATGACTATATTTCTCGTGGGATTCTATTTCGCAACTGTTTTTGGATTTAGTTATGGACTGTTGGCGGCACTTTTATATGCAGTTTCGCCATTGATTACTATTGCCAACCGGATGGTTCAAGCAGAAAATTTTACTACTCCGTTGGGACTTGTAATACTAATACTATCTACCTACAAATTTAATTTTAAGAAACTGAAGTATTGGATTTTCTTAGTTGCGACTCTTCTGGCGTTAACTAAATTGTCAGGAGTCGCTTTTGTTCTTGGTAGTAGTTTAATTCTTAAAAAGAATTCGAATCAAGATTGGCTTTGGCCTATCTATGGTTTCACTTTTGGAATCTTACTGTGGGTGGTCTATGGAAACATTTTGAGTACGTCTGACTTTTGGGCAGTACTTTTTAACAATAGTGGCCGGGTTTATGGACTGGGGTTGAGTGCGGTAACTGACTTATTTACAACTACAAAACTAACAGGTCATAAGGTCATAGCGGATGGGATTGTGACAGCTGGAACCATAGCTATGCTCTATCAGTTAGTAGAGAATAATAAAATCAAGAAACTTTATATAGGGATTCCAATGATTGCCATAGTCGCAGTCTATTTACTCTTCGGATCAGAAAGTTACGGCTGGTATCGCATACCTCTCTATCCTTTTGTCTGTGGAAGTTTAGCTGTTCTGTTGATAGATAATTTGCGAAATCTTTGGCTGTTGTTGGTCACTTCTTTACTAGCCTTGGGTCCTTCAGTTTCGGTATTGTTAAGCAATATTAGTGGCGCAAGCACTGTATACAGAACACTTATGTTGTTGGGGTTGGCTTGGGGTTTTAGAAAAAATGACGCCATCCCAAAATTTTTTGGGGTTTTAATCGTCCTAACGGTTTTGGGGTTTGGTATTTTTTACAACCTCTTGATTGATATCAATTGGTGGTATCGGATTTAGACCGTTTTAGTTCCCAAAGTTTCATATAAGAGAAAGCGTGATGGAAACCTGAATAAAGTGAGAAGACAAACCCAGGAAAGCCATCCATAAAGCCTCTGTAACGTATAAATAATTTGATAAATGTAAGTAGTGGTAAGACAAAAAGGTACTTAATTGTGTTAGGGACATTTACCCTGACGCCTGCTTGTGATAACTGCACTGCATGCAAACTAGAATACCTGTTCTCTCGATCTAAGTACCGATGAAAATCTGGCGAGGCGTTGTGTTCTAAATCAGCTGTCATCCAACCGATTACACCCTCAACGACCATTTGTTCGTGTACATCTTGAGCGGGAAGGTGTGCCTTACCTCGTCTAAAAAGGCGAATAACTGGATCTGGATACTGACCAGTTTGAGATAAAAACTTTGTTAGAAAGAAATTCTTACGAGGTAAGTAATATGCATCAGCTTGTTGTAGCAGAGCTTTAGCGGGGGTAAAAATTGACGGTAAGTATCGACTTAAGGTGGATTTAGCTGGAGAAAGCCAGCGATCAAAACCATAGTACTGATCTGAGAGTAATAATTTTATCTCTTTGTGTAGAGAGGGGGTAAGACGCTCATCTGCGTCTAGCTGTAGGATCCAGTCAGATGTAGCCAAGTCAATTGCTTTCTGTTTAGTGAGATGAAAAATAGGCTCATGCTTGGTAATTTTTACCAGCGCTTTATATTTTTTCGCAATTTCTACCGTTTTATCTGTAGACTCCTCGTCCACAATGACAATTTGATCAGCAATATCGACAACAGAGTCTAAACAGCTTGCTAAATTCTTTTCTTCATTCTTTGTAGCCAATACGATAGATAAGGTTTGAGATTTCTTTGGAGTAGTCATCTGGTTTGAATTATAATCTTATCTAAGGATGAAATATCTAGGATTGTGGTTAGGCTGTTTAATTTGGTTGGGTATTGCCTTGGGTAAAAATAGTTTTAAAACAGACAATTTGGACTGGTATTTTTTGAATCAGCGACGTGGGTACTACGAAAATGCGGCTTTGGGGAAATTGAATCAGAACAAGCCCACGATGTATATGAATTTGTATTTGGAACAGTTTTTTACTGGTTTAGACCCAAACTATTACTTTTATGGCAATCATCCTCGAGAAATTTCTGGGGCAAGCAACAAAGTACGAATCTTTTACCCCCTCATAATACTTTTTATCTATGGCCTATATAAACAATTAAAAAATAATGATTCTAGAATTGCAGTAGGCTTCCTGACTACTTTGGTGGTTGTGTCTTTATTTGGTATTGATCAATTTTGGTGGAGTTTGGTTATCTGGATCTATGCAAGCATGCTTTATCCATTTCTAAAATCTGTATGGGCAAAATAATATTAGCCTTGGCAATTATATTCGGAATTTTCTTTAGGTTTTCAAATTTAGTAAATAATCCACCAGGATTAGCGATGGATGAAGCATCATTTGGCATCAACGCAGTGAGTATGGCGGCAGATGGCAAAGATGAATGGGGGGTTGCCTGGCCATTAACATTTAGAGCTTTTGCTGACTTTAAATTGCCTGCAATGGGCTATTTGTTAGCAGTGACCTTTAAAATTTTGGGGGTTGGAGTTTGGCAGCTTCGATTAGTGAGCGCATTGGCAGGCATACTTACCGTGATTGGTGTCTATTTATTAGTGAACGAGTTTCTAAAAAATAAAAAAATTGCGTGGATAACAGCCATGGTCGCGTTATGGTCACCTTGGCTAGTTTTTTTTAGTAGAGGTGCATTTGAGTCAAATTTAGGTTTAATGTTTTTTGTCTGGGGCATACTCTTACTCTTGAAGGGAAAAGTAAACCTCAGCTTTTTGCTAGGAGGAATTATCGCATTGGTTTTGGCTAACTATAGCTATATTACTTACAAGTTCTTAACACCTTTGGTAGTGTTGGGTTATTTATTCACTTATAAACGTAAACAAATTACGCAATTATTAATAGCCTTGGTACTTTTTGGGGTGTTGAGTAGCCCCATGTATTTTTCACTTGCTGATGCATCTGGCAACAATCGGATTAAATCTTTGTGGAAATTTGATCAGGCAACCACAGGTAGGACATTTACGGAAAAAGTATCAGCAAACTACATTGCATACTTCTCACCTAAAAATTTATTTTTTAGTCCAGACCCGGTTCGACATAGACATTTTGAGGGATTGGCTACCTTTTATTGGTTCCTACTCCCCTTCTGGTTGATAGGGATTTATCAATTTGGCAAACTAAAAAATATGGAATTTAAGTATTGGCTGCTTTTTTGGATACTGTTGAGTCCAATTCCTGCAACATTATCAGCCGATCCTTTTGCTAGTCTAAGAGCCCTTCCACTGGCTATTCCGATGGTGATTTTAGTCGGCTTGGGACTGGCAAAATTAAATAAGTGGGGCTTAGTTATTGTGCTTTTGCTAGCCGCATTTACTCTGAATGACGCATTAATAATGCTACAAAAGAACCAACAAAGAGAGTGGAATTATGGCGTGTCGGAGATGGTTGATTGGGTGAGTAAACAGGGTGGAAAAAGAATTGCCTGGTTTGATCGAAGTGGAGACTTGTACCCAAACATCTTATTCGCTTTACGATCGAGTCCAGAAATGATGTACTCTAGAAAACCACAATTAACAGCTCTTAATGGCTACAAAGATCCCAAATTCGACAGAGTAATCGAAATGGGTAACTACACTTTTGGACCATTTGATAAACAAAGATATTTTTATGACAAGGACGTCATTGTGATAGGTAGAAGCGATGAGATGCCTCCGCATGAACCAGTTAGTGCTGGTATGTCTTTGTTACACGAAGTAAAAGGCGTGAATTTTGAAACTTTGTTTAGCGCCTATGGTTATGAAGATTGAGAAATAGCTTGGCAAGTTCCAACAATGAATCCAAGACCCTTTTCGTGGTGACCGTAGATGCCCCTTTTGCTCTCTTATAATGATGAACTCCAATTTCTTTGACTTTTAAATTTTGTCTACTTGATTTGACTAAAAGTTCAGTTGAAATAAAGAAACTATCTGAATATAAATTTAGATCGAGAACTTTCTGGCGATTCATAAGCTTGAAAGCACAATCAATATCTTTAACCTTGAATCCAAATAGAAACTTAACTATTTGTCCGTAAACTTTTGAAGCGAAGATTCTTCTTGGGGGATCGTCTCTTTTAATTCTGTAACCCACGACCAAATCAAATTTATCAAATTCCAAAAAGTCTTTTAGTTCTTTGATATCAAATTGACCATCTGAATCCATAAAAAATACCCAGGGATACTTTGATTCAATTAAGCCATTTTTGATTGCTGCTCCATAACCTAGATTTCGTTGATGGGTGAAGATTCTGGTGTTTGGGTAACGATTAACTAAATTACTGGCAATTTTTTGAGTATTATCAGTACTACCATCATCGATAATGATTACTTCATATTTTTTCAGCGATTTAGAAGCGAATGCATGAATTTGCTTAAGAAGATCAGGTAAATTGTCCGCTTCGTTGTATGCTGGCAAAAAAATAGAGAGAGACGTAAGCATGTGTGAATTATAATCTGCCGATTAATAAATATGGATTACCCTTTAGATCGTATACTGTTTCGAGGAGTTGGAAGTTTAGAGGCACTTTTTGGGGTGTTGTTATTAAAATAGATCCAGCACAAGGAATTTGCTGACCGCTTTCGAGTGGCAAATTGGTCACATGACTACCATTGGGTATCTGCCAATCATTGATAAAGTAGAAGTTATCAATCTTGTCTGTCCAATACCAAGCACTTTTCTCGAATCTTACTGATCTTGTTTCGTCTTGGAGTATGGAAGGATTAATTCGTTCGTAAAACGCAT
This sequence comes from uncultured Pseudomonadales bacterium, assembly GCA_964491365.1. Taxonomy (GTDB): domain Bacteria; phylum Patescibacteriota; class Microgenomatia; order UBA1400; family MFAQ01; genus CAZBFU01. Next base: position 4,745 of record CAZBFU010000006.1, on the reverse strand, counting down.
AGAAAATATGAGGTTCCCCTAGTTTTTTGGTGACAAAATACTTGTCAGCTTGATGTCGATGCATGAGAGATAAGACTTGCTCATAGCCATATTGCCATGAAGAAGCGTATTCAGTCGTGTAGTTTGTGCGATAGTCATTGGTAAACTTATAAAAATTTACGAAGACTGTGAAAATGACTAGACCAATTAGTACGACTCTAAACTTGCCCAAGAGAGAATAAAGCAACTTAAAGCCAACACTGGCGATTAAAGTAATACCAATAATCATAGGGGTAGGCCTAAGGGCTTGAGGTGGATCATATGTTAATGAGGCTGCTATGGGTGCGAGCAAAAGGATTGCAACGACAAAACGTCCATCAGGAAGTGACAACAAGCGGAACATTTTGAAGATGCCAATAATAAAGAGCATGAGGATTGGCAGTCCCAAGAGTGAATGGTTGGGAATGGCAAATTGAGACTGAGACCCTCTCGACTGATTAAAGAAATCCAAAGAAAAATAGGAGATGTAATTCTTTAGAGTTTCATTTACAAAAAAGATAGGTTTATTGTGAACAAACTTAGCTATGAGTGGAGGAAGACTTGAATTTCTTCTTGCTTCCCCGATTTGATAAATTGTAGATTCATTAAGAATTGCTAATTTAGAATATCGTGCTAACCCCGAACCAGTTATAACTTGCATTAGTATTGGAGCAATAAAAATAAATAATGTAATTACAGAACCAACAATAAACTTATCTATCTTTATTTTTTTGAAGTAGATTACGACAAAAGTTAGAAGTAAGAGTGGGATATAAACTCTAGAGGTATTGTAAGTATGAAGGGCTAGTCCGAAGAATAAAGCACTAGTTATGGCATTAAAACTTCGTTGAAGAGAGCGAACCAAAAAATATAAGCCAAAGATAGTAAGGCTCAAAGAAAGATTTGCTTCTAAAGCAGGTCTAGAGATGAAAAAGTGCCATGGCATAAAAGCAAGTATGAAAGCTGCGACTAGGGGACTTATACGATCAGATTTAAAGAAAGAAAGTTCGCGGGCAAGGAGGAAGATACCTAAAATGGCTACAATACCGGCAATTACTGAAGGAAATCTAACTGCAAAAGGAGTTAATCCAAACAAGCTAATAGATCCTACGGTGGAGTAGACATATACAGGAAGTTTAAAATCCCCGAAAGCTTTAAAAATTAAGGGGAGCTTAGTCCCCCATTCATCTTTACCTGTGAGTAGAATTGAATAGCCGTTATACCCAAGTGAAACTTCATCCCAATTTAATGAGATTGGAAACTTAGCTAGATCCCAAAATCTTACAGAGGCGCCAAGAACTAGGATAACAAATAATATTAATAGATTTTTCATAATTTGGCGCTATTTGGTACGCCTAAGAGGACGAAGGCAGGTTTACCATCATAATAGTTAACCTGATCAATAATAAGGGGACGATCTTGATCACGAAGATTTTGACCCCTGATTACCAAGAGAGTACCAGGCATCATATCAGTTTGATAGTCGATATTCTTGTAAGTATATGAACCAAGCTGGTATGGACTTTGCTGATCAATAAACCCAAGTCGATATTGATTCATGTTTTGCTCCCAATTAAGAGAATTTTCTTGGTATATTTTCGGTTCGAGCTTACTGTAAAAAGCAAAGAAAATATGATTGTTGTCTCCTTTTTCTATGATGACCTTACTGAATGTTTTTGAATGAGTATTTACTTTGTTCACTAACGATTTATATCCATAAGCCATGGCAGAAGGATATCGAATAGGAGAAGTAAAAAAGTATGTATTAAAGTACGAAGAAAGGGTAAGTAAAACAAATATCAGACTTGAGATTAAAATCAGTTTATTTTTGAAATACTTAGACTCTATGAGGATAGCCGTGCCAACTCCTGCGATCAACTCAGGTAAACCCATCAAAGAGGCAACACGATTGGGACGATATCCTTCTTTGGTTAGGGCAGCAGGTAGGATACCTAAGACTAACCAAATGATTAGTAATTGGTGAATTTTATGGTGGCGATTCTTAAATAAATAAATACCAGCAATCACAATTAACGGTAGTGTAAAGAGATTAAGTAGACCTACTCCAGGGAAAGTTGAATAAGTAATTTCTCTTCCCCCTTCGGTAAACCAAAACGATGGACTAAGATATGAAAAATAATTTTCAGTAAATTTATCTATGGAGTACAAAACTTTGTTGGAGAGAATTCTTGAAAAGATTGGATTTAAACTATTTAGTTTTGAATAGTATTGCTGATCTGAAATAGTTGAGAGTTCTTCTTTGGAAAAATTAGTGATCAGGACACTAGCAGCTCGACTATTTCCTCCTCCAAACAAACTATCTAGATATGCAGGAGTTGCCAGTAATAAAAAAATCACCGCACTAGTAAGATAAACTCGAATGTTTGACTTGAATATATCTTTACGATTCAAGATGACAAAAAGAAATAGAAACAGGTGTACAAATAACTTTGCCGAATGGTAGGTATATAAACTCAAACCAAATAATATAAAGCTTAGGATTATGTTTCTAGTTTTATGTGAAAGGGATATCAGCAGTAGGAGTGCAGTACCAAAAAAGGTAAAGAAAAGATTTGCCTCAAGGGCTGATCGAGAAAACTGAATAGCCCAGGGTGAAAGAGCAAGAATCAAACTAGCATAGATGCCAGGATTTAATTTACTAAATAACTTATTACTTAAGAAATAAATAACGATGACGGAGAGTGAGCCAAAGATAGCACTAGGTAGTCGAATCGCAAATTCTGATAAACCAAAAAGGCTAATAGAAGGAATCATTAAGAATGTTTGGAGAGTTGATCGGTAGTCACCAAAGGCTTTGAAGGTTGAGAAATTTAATGTTCTTCCCCACTCATCGTATCCAGTTTTTAAAATTGAATAGGCTGTATAACCTTGACCGATTTCATCTTGGGAAATACCGATTGGAACAGATCCTAGAGATATTAGTCGAAGTGCTAGACCTAAGATAAAAATTAGCAGTAATTTTTTGTTAGCGAAGAGCCAGGACATAGAACAACGGTTGGTTTAGATAATTTCTGACAGTCGCTAATACTTTTAATTCTTTTGGGGGGTCTTTTTCTAAATCCCAATCTCCTGGAACTTCCTTTCCCTGAGCTGCTAAATAGACATCACCTTCTCGCAACATGCTAATTACATTGTCGATATTGCCAGCTGTTCCAAAATAATATTTAGTTCCAAAAACAAAACCATTAAAATTAGGCACAATCTGATCTTGTGGCACATCACTACTAAATGACTGCTGGAACTCACTTGGTTGTATGGCGGCATAGAATCCAAAACGATATAGTGTTGGTTCGTGAGTGTTATTAATGAAAACACGATTGGCATTTTCAAAGAAGGGCTTAGCTTTGGCAAAAAGCTCCTCATATCCGTATTGCCAGACATGAGTAGATTCATATCGATAATGATAAAAATATCTATATAAATATGATGAAAAATTCATTAGAACTAAACTAAGAAAAAAGAATGTTAAATATCTGAGGTGACTTACGTTTAGAAGTGAGTCTGCGCCAAGAGCAGTAATTGAAGCGACTGGGAAGATGAGGAAGAATAATCTTGAGGCATGATTGGAACCATCTACTGTAAGTGCTGAAGCTATTGGACTTACAAGCAAGACAAAACAAAGAAATTTTTCTTCTTTAGAACCAGTTATTACCTTTATTAATCCGAATAAAAATAAAGGTAAAGTAAGAATTAGGAAACTTCCAAATCGATCTACTTGTTGACGATAATTAGAATCGCCAGTTAGAAATAGATTTTGCCAAGATAGTGCGTTCAAGTAATTTGATGAAAATTTACTTAAAACTACTAAAGGTCGATTGTTGTACACAAACTCAAGTGGTTGACCAGCTACCCAGGGTTTAATACGATCAATGACGACTTGATCGGAAGACTTGGTGTCAGAAAACACACTTATCAATTTGAACCTCCCAGCTGCTTGTCCAAAAAAGAGATGAAAACTAATAGGGAGCATGAGCAATAAGGGAATAATCATGTACAGATAATTTTTCCAATTTAGAAACTCTTTTTTGGGGATGGGAAAGAAAATTAAGAGAAGTAAAATAATTGACGGCGTAAGTATATTGGCGACAGAATAAGTGTAAAAAGTCAGAGTAAATACGATAAGAGATAATACTAGGTGACTTAGCTTATGTCTGAAGCGTAAATATAGGTAAATTCCAAGCGTAAGTAGGAAAAAAAGTGGAGGTTGTTCTACAGCATTTCGACTGTAGTGAAAATGAAGAGGCGAGATGCTTACAAAGAGGGCAGCAAGCAATGCAGCACTAAATTTTTTTGGGTAAAGTTTTCGAAAAATAAGAAAGACCAAGAAGACACTGGCCGTGCCCAAGATCGCCATGGGTAATCTTGCAGACCAAGCTGACGGACCTAAAAAACTTACAAAAGGTGCTAAAACATACATCAATAGTGGGGCACGCCACTCTGAAAGACTATGTATATAGGTAGGCAGTAATTGCCCTGAATAATCACGCAGGGTGGTCCCCAGAGACCAGGCGTGATATGAGGCATCAATTTCATCTCCAAAAAGCGAGGCTGGGACAACGTCAAGTTTATATAGCCTAATAAATAAAGTAAAAATGATGAGGAATAAGAGGGGGATGATTGTTCTTAAACGAAGGGTAACCATAAACCTGTGTATAGATTGATCATATGATATGTACTCAAAAAGACATAGCCCAGCTTACCCTTTG
>CAZBFU010000005.1:23841-35541 GCA_964491365.1 uncultured Pseudomonadales bacterium | reverse complement strand
GTGTCATCAGACACCTCCTTCTGAAGTTACCAGAATTATCGCATATATAGGCCTATTTTGATACAATTACAAACTGTGATTCTTACCATCTTCCTCAAACATCTCCGGCTGATCATTCCACTCTTCTTAATCAGTTTAATTTACTCATTTTTTTCTGCTATCACGCCGTATATTTCCAAAGCTCAAATTGATGCCTTATCTACTCAAGATCAGTCGATCTATTTCTGGTTAGCCATACCTTTTCTGTTAGCCACCTCGCGCCAATCAGTTTTAAGTTTTCTCGAAGACAAATTCCGAACCACTTTCTCAGATCGTGCCAGATTAGACACTCAACAACTGGTTATTAGCAAACTCAAACAGCTAGATTTAGGTTTCTTTGCCAATCGTGCCAGTAGGCGTCTTGTCCAAATGGCTTTAGCCTCAGAAAGGGTCTTCGGACGTATTTTTAATCTCGTCGGGAGAGGTAGTAATATTGTCATCCTTACCCTTGCTTCTATACCAATGTTCTCATCACTTGGATGGAAAGTGAGTCTGATCATAATCACATCAATTATCATTTCAGCGTTACTAAATTTTTTCGAACAGAAACGAGAAGTCCTCAGACAAGCAGTCAACGATCGAATCAAAGACAAAATTTGGCGAATTGAATCGCTATATATATACAGTTTTGACGAAATGTTTACTCTTGGAGCTAATCGGCAAATGGAGAAAAAGTTCCTCGATGTTTTTTCACAATCAGAGAAAATAAATCAAGATGAAATAGCTCAACGTCATCAAATTTCTTCTTTTGATTCCATCCTTAGAGAATTAGCTCGACTTGTCATCACTGCTTTAGTTGCAAAATCAGTTCTTCACGATGGTATGACCATTGGTAACTTCACTCTAGTCATTGCTTATACGTCTCAAATTGGCTCCGCTTTTGGTGATCTCATCAACTTAGTTTCAGATTATCTCGAAGCCTCAATTAACATCGATCAACTAAGTTTCTTTTTGAATCTGACTCAACATTTGAAATTTGTCGATAATCCGACAAAAGTTACTAAGCCAATTTCATTAATCAAAGTCAACAATGCTCACTTTACTTATCGAAGTTTAGGCACCGATGAGAAACAGTACTATCTAAAACTCGCCGATCGATTTAAAAATTACCTCAAACTTGTAGGTAGTAGAAATAGGTCAAGTTGGCAAATAGATCAGTTCATCAAGAGTTTTGAACAAGCAGAACAAACAACCAAAGTATTAAGTGGAGTTGATTTTCAAGTTAAAGCAGGGGAGATGGTTGCATTAATAGGTAGAAATGGGGCAGGCAAAACTACCATCACCAATCTTCTTCTTCATCAATATCAGCTCGAAAGTGGAGAAATTTTAATCGACGACAAACCAATTGAAAATTTCGAAAGGGAATCATTAATTTCCCAATTTGGAGTCCTTCATCAAAATCCTCTCAATTTTCATGGCATGTCAATTAGAGACAATCTACTATTGGGAGTAAACAAATCTACTTCAGATCGTAAAATCATTGCTTGTTTAAAACGGGTTGGTCTTGTAGATAGAATTAACGACTTGCCCAAAGGCCTAGACACAATTTGGGGTGAAGAAACCAACTTTTCTGGTGGCCAAGCCCAACTCTTTGCCATTGCTAGGGTAATTCTCCAAGAAAGACCATTTGTCATCTTCGACGAGGGGATGAGCAATTTAGATGCCGAAAAAGAGTTTCAAATTGTCGACATCTTACGGCATGAATTTTCCAAAAGTGGCATTATCCTCATTACTCATCGATTGAGTGTCGCCCGCCATGCCGATAGAATCATCGTTCTCGACGATGGCAAAATCATCCAAGAAGGCACTCATAAACAACTCATTCAAAAGCCTGGTTTCTATCAAAATTTCTGGAATCTTCAAGTAAATTAGTTTTTTTGCTACAATACTCCTAACAGCGCTAATAGATAGTATCCAACTATCGATGCTCCTCGAGGAAATGCGAGGCGGGTGAGTCCGTCATCACTTATAAATAGAGTACCAGAGGTTAAGGTGGCAACTTCCCGCCAAAGCGGGACCATAACCCGAATATTATTAATTGTTAAGCAATATGCTTGATATTAAATTCATTCGGGAAAATGCAGATTTTCTCAAGACCGCAATCACAAACAAACAAATGGATCCTAGTCTGGTCGATGCTCTTTTGGCTGTCGATGAGAAACGTAGGAAGTTAATTGTCACTACTGAGGAAATCAGAAAACAAGCCAACGATCATTCTGCCAAGTTCAAAAAATCCAAACCAACACCAGAAGAAATTGCCGTTGGAAAAAAGTTCAAAGAAGAATTAGCCAAAGTTGAACCAGAATTAGCTGCAGTCGAAAAAGAATACCTAGATTTGATGTATCAGATTCCCAATCCTGCCGCTGCCGATGTTCCTGTCGGTCCAGATGAATCAGGCAATGTTGAAGTAAAAAAATGGGGTGACCTTCCAAAGTTTGATTTTGAAGTCAAACCTCATGAAGTTTTGGCTGAAGATCTTGATTTACTAGACAATCCTCGCGCTGTTCGAATTGCTGGTTCTCGCGCTTTTTTTACCAAAAATGATCTTGTCCTCCTCGAATATGCCCTTTTGATGTATGCCCTCAAAATGATGATCGCCAAGGGATTTACTCCCTTAACTGTTCCCTGGATGGTCAATGACGAAGCCATGTTAGGCACAGGTTATTTTCCTTGGGGTCAAGCCGATCATTTTGCCACCCAAGATGGTCAAAAGCTCATCGGTACTGCCGAAGTTCCAGTCACCGCTTTTCACAAAGATGAAGTTTTAGAAGAGAAAGATCTACCGGTCAAAATGGTTGGAATTTCACCTTGTTTTCGTCGTGAAGTAGGTAGTTATGGCAAAGATACCAAGGGTATTTTTCGAGTACACCAATTTATGAAAGTAGAGCAGGTGGTTTATACCGTTGCAGACGAAGACGTTACCAGAGCCATGCATGATCAAATGTTAGGTTTCGTCGAAGAGCTATTACAGAAGCTTAAACTTCCATACCATGTCTTATTAATGTGTACAGGCGATATGGGGGCTGGACAACGTCGAAAGTACGATGTTGAGGTTTGGTTCCCCAGTCAAGGTAAATATCGTGAGACTCATTCCGATAGTTATTTCAACGATTTTCAGAGTCGAAGACTTAATATTCGCTATCGTACCAAAGATGGCAGTCTTAAGTATGTCTACACTCTCAACAATACAGTCGTGGCGACTCCTAGAATTCTCGGAGCAATTTTAGAAAACTACCAGCAAGCCGATGGTAGTGTTGTTGTTCCAGAGATATTGCGTGATTTTGTTGGCAAGGAGGTGTTGCGTTAGTGCGCACTTTGATCTTTGGAGGTTTGTTGGGATTACTACTTGCCCTTGTTCTAGTAGGGGGAAGTATCTATATCAATTCAAACTCTGCTCTTCTTGACCCCTTAGAGCTAACCAGTGCTGTCGACCTCGCGCCACTTCTCAAAGCCAGAATTGTTTCACCACTAACACTTTCAAGTGTTGCCGACAAAACTTTGACTAGTCTTGATAGTATTCCGCGTTATCTTTCTTTCGAGCCCAATACAGGCCAAGTTTTTGCAGCACGAAATGCTACAACTTCATTTAGTCCTGCTTCTTTTACCAAATTACTTTCAGCTCAAGTTGCGCTAGACCTAGTGCCATTACCTCAGAATTTACGAGTCTTTCGTGAAGCTACTCTCAAAGAACCAACTATTCTAGGGATCAAAATGGGAGAACAATTTACTTTGGCAGAATTACTTCGTGCATCTATTGCAACCTCAGCCAATGATGCTGCCACCAATATCGGGTTAGCTAGTATTGCTCTATATGGTCAAACAGGGGATCAATTTCTAGTAGCTATGAATCAAAAAGCGCAATTGTTAGGTATGACCTCTTCAAATTTTGCCTCATTCGATGGTTTAGATATGCCCAATCAGCAAACTACCATGGTAGATCTTGTCAAATTAGTGCGTAACACAATTTCTCTCTATCCAGAGATAATCTCGGCAGCAGCCTCAGATCGCCAAGACATCGAAAAAAATCAATTTCATAGCCGCTATTATATTTCCAATTGGAACGGACTCCTCAAAATTTATCCAGGTGTTTACGGTCTAAAAATTGCATATACGGGACAAGCAGGTTATGGCACCATTGTGGTTAGTAAACGCGAAGGCAAACAAGTTGTCGCGATTGTCTCAGGTGCCGATTCTATCCCAGAAAGAGATTTGGCAGCCGCTGCGCTTTTGGATGCTGGATTTATCGCTCAAGGTGTATCTCCTGCTAGGATTACCAGAGACAAACTACGTCCTCGTTATCAAGAATGGACTGACCTTATCAACCAAACCAAAAGAGAACTAGAAGCGATAGAAAAAAATAAACAAAATCAATGAATTTAGATTACGCGCTTTATCCTAAACTTATCAAAACTATCGAGTCACCATTCAATGGTACGATCGAAGTTTTTCGAACCGGTGGGAGTTATCGTCTAGATGTGGGAGGTCTTACCCAATCTGGTAGTGTCATGACTCATGTTTGGAAATGGGGTGTAGATGCCCTTTTGCCTCACGACTTTAATCCTTCAAAAATTCTGATGCTTGGTGTCGCAGGTGGTTCAGCTATCAGTTGGCTAGCCCACAAGTTTCCCCAAGCCCAGATCGTTGGTGTCGACATCGATCCTGTCATTGTCGAAGTGGGTAAGGAGTTTTTTGGACTTAATAATTTAAAAAATCTAAAAATAGTTATTAGCGATGCGGTTAAATTTCTCAAAACCAACAAAGAATCTTTCGATATAATTTTCACTGACTGTTACAAAGGCTATGAGACACCACTAGGCTTTGAAGATTTAGATTTCTTAACTCAGGTCAAAAAATACACTCAGTATTTTTTTATTAATCGACTCTATTGGGGTGAACACGTCATTGACTCGACTGCATACGAAATAAAACTTCGAGAGCGTTTCGAAATTCAGACCACTGCTACAGAGAGTAACTTGATCATTAGCCTAATATCCGAAAAATCAATATAATACTACAAGCATGTTCTCATTCTTAGGCAAAATTCTAGACACCAATCAAAAGGAAGTTGATAAACTCAAAAACTTAATTGATCGCATCAACGCACTTGAAACCCAAATAAAAAAACTCAAGGACGATGATTTTCCTGCTCAAATTGCGGTGCTTCGTTCGAAGATCAAAGACGGTAGTTCGCTCGAAGAATTACTTCCCGAAAGTTTCGCCCTTACTAGAGAAGCTGCTTTTCGTACCCTCGGATTACGTCCCTTTGATGTACAGTTGATGGCTAGTATTGCTCTTCACCAAGGTAAAGTAGCAGAACAAAAAACAGGAGAAGGAAAAACTCTATCTGCTGTATCAGCAGTTGTTCTCAACGCGTTATCAGGCAATGGTGTTCATGTTGTGACTGTCAATGATTACTTGGCTCGTCGAGACGCGGGGTGGATGGCTCCCATTTATCACTTTTTAGGTTTGTCAGTAGGTGTTATTTACTCAGGCAAAGGTGATCAACCTGCTTCACTCTATGATCATGAATTTATCGATCAATCTCACAACGACGAACGCTTACAACACCTAAAAAGTGTTCCTCGCCAAGAAGCCTACGCTGCAGATATTACCTATGGTACCAATAATGAATTCGGTTTCGATTATTTACGCGATAACATGGTCAGTAATACTCAAGCCATGGTTCAACGTGGTCATAATTTTGCTATTGTGGACGAAGTCGATTCGATTCTAATTGACGAAGCTCGTACTCCCCTTATCATTTCTGCCCCAGATGGCACTCCCACCGATAAATACTACCGATTTGCCGATATCATCCGTCAACTATCCAAAGATACTGATTTTGAAACAGATGAGAAACTTCACACTGCTAACCTTACTGATCATGGTCTGAGGAAAATCGAAAAAATCCTAGGCGTTGACAACCTTTACGAAAAAGATTTTGACACCCTCCACCACATCGAAAACGCCCTCAAAGCTTCGACTCTATACCTTAAAGATCGAGAGTATATCGTCAAGGATGATCAAATAATCATTGTTGATGAACATACTGGTCGACTCATGTATGGTCGTCGTTATTCCGAAGGTTTGCATCAGGCAATTGAAGCCAAAGAAGGAGTTGTCATTCAACAAGAATCCCGTACTCTTGCTACCATTTCACTTCAAAACTATTTCCGCATGTATTCAAAGCTTGCAGGTATGACTGGTACTGCAGCCACTGAAGCCGATGAATTCAAGAAAATTTACAATCTAGATTGTCTAGTGGTCCCGACTCATCGTCCTACCAAACGCGTAGACCATCCTGATATGGTCTACAAATCCATGTCTGCCAAATACACTGCTATTGCTGCCGAAGTCGCCGAGAAGTTCAAAATTGGTCAGCCAGTATTGATTGGTACCAAGTCGATTGAACAAAACGAAATTGTTAGTAAATACCTAAAGCACAAGAAAATTCCTCATCAAGTTTTAAATGCCAAAAATCATGAGAACGAAGCCAGTATCGTATCTCAAGCAGGCAAGCTCAAAGCCGTCACTGTCGCCACCAACATTGCCGGTCGTGGTGTAGATATTGTGTTAGGTGGTGATCCAAATACGATGGAACCCAAAAAATGGCAAGAACAACATGACTTAGTTGTTGCTGCTGGAGGACTTCATGTCATTGGTGCTGTGCGACACGAGTCACGACGTATCGATAATCAGTTGCGTGGTCGTTCTGGTCGTCAGGGAGATCCTGGATCGTCACGTTTTTATGTCTCACTTGAAGATGATATTATGCGTATTTTTGGTGGTGAGCAAATCAGTAAGCTCATGGACTTTCTCAAAGTTCCAGAAGATCAACCTCTAGAAGCTGGCATGGTTAGTCGTGCCATAGAAAGTGCCCAAGGAAAAGTCGAATCTTTCTATTTTGATCAACGAAAAAATGTCGTCGAGTATGACGATGTCATGAACAAACAGCGTGAAATCTTTTACAAACGTCGTTATCAAGCTCTTGTTGATGCCCAGGGTGAGGGTATTTCAGACAAGATCGATGCTTCTATCGAAAACGAAGTACGGTCTTTAGTGACTGTTTATTCAGCCGAAGGAATATCAGAAACAGAAAGTGATCGTATCATCAAAGATTTTCAGATGATATTGCCCATCGATGCTCATACTGCCCAGTCACTTGAATCTCAACTTACTGGTAAGTCAGCCACACAAGCGACAGATTTTCTACTCGACGTCATCAAACAAGCTCGTGTCCAAATGAAATCTCGATACAAAGATTTAGTCAAAGTTATCGAACACGCTGTCGTATTTGGCTCGTACGGCATGACTGGTGTTTACGATGAGCTATGGATGGATCATCTCGACGCTATCGATGATCTCCGAGATGGTATTCGTCTTCGCGGTTACGCCCAAAAAGATCCATTAGTAGAGTACAAACAAGAAGCTTTCAATATGTTTGAAAGTTTACTCAATCGAATCGACACACAAATCGCAAGAAGAGTCTTTAGAATTCACCCCGTCGCCAATCCACAGGTTGTTACTCCACCAACTCCTACCAAACCAAATGACAAAAACAAAAAAGAAAAACTAGGTCGCAATGATCCTTGTTGGTGTGGTTCGGGCAAAAAATGGAAAAACTGTCATTATCCTAGTCTCTCGTAAGCGCATTCTTAAGTTCTTCGCGACCCCAAGGTCGATTATCTCGTAAAACTTCAATACCATTTTTTAGCACAATCTTCGTCATCGGTTTTTTAACATCGTACTCTCTCACCAAAGCCTGTAAACTGCCTTCTTTACTTTTCATATCAATTTCAAAAGCCACCACCATTCTTGGATCTACATTTTTTAATTCATCTATCAGATCTGGTTTCTCAACTTCGCAAGTTTGACAATCTGAAGAGATAAAGTTCAACAAGATGGTGTAATTGTTGTAGATCGCTTCATCATATCGACTACTACTAAAAAGTTCATAAACAGTTTCGCCACCCCAGTCAGTTGTTGTATTACTTTTAACAGTGACTTTCTGTTCCTTAAAACTCTGTGCTTTTTGAGTATCAAATGCATTGGTTACCACAGCAATAGGCCTATCCAAACTACAAGAAGTCAAGAAGATGCAAAGACTCAACAGTAGAATATTTTTCACTCTACTTTTAAGTTTACCCCAAACTGTCACCGTCGTCAGGACCAGTACCCTCGGTTATTTGGTTTGTCGAAGGAGAGTTGTTTTCAATCGTTTCCAATTCGTTTTCCATGCCTAGATTCTATTTCATAATCCCTTTCACCCACTATCAAAATTTCTATACTCCAAAATCATGGTACGATCGATATATGGACAATTCTAATCAAACTGGTTTGCCTCCACTACCTGTTATCAATACTCCTGATCTGACCGACATAACTCCAAATGTTCCAAGCGTGCCCTCAGTCAGTACGCCCGCAGCCCCAATCTCTCCGTTACCTCCTCTATCGACACCAGCTTCAGTCCCCGCACCCACACCACCTACTCCTCCGACCCCATCTTTAGATATCACTCCAAATTCAACCAATGCAGCCCCAATTGGACTACCAGAAATGCCAGCCGCACCCACTGTTGCTTCAATCAATCCTAATCCCAATCCAGCTTTGACCGCAGCTCCAGTCGCCCCAGTAGGTCCTGTCACTCCTCCTCCTACTCCAGTCCCAGCCGCAGCGCCAATCAATCCCAACCCCAGTACCCCAGTCGCCCCTGCCGTCGATAATCCCTTATTTGAAGATCCAGATCAGGTCAAGACTCTCTAAGGTTTATCAGGCTCATGCCAGAGATAATTTTCACCAATCATTTACTCGAACGTAGTAAACAGCGAGGTATCAGTGAGGTTGCCATCAGGCAAACCATTTCTCACCCTCATCAGGTGGTTAGATCCAGCACTACCCATAATCCACAATTTATCAGACATTACCAAAACCAATCTATCCATGTCGTCGTCAAAAAGGAAACAGGTAAATGGCTTGTTCTTTCTACTTGGACCAGGCCATTAGAAAATGATCGTCGGTTGGGGAGTAGGGGTCGATTCATGCAAACTAGGCAAAGTAGTTGGTTCATCGAGAGGCTTGTCCGTCGTTTTGTTAATTTTCTGGAAAAGTTCATCAGACGCAGTTTTAACCGTTAAGTATTGTTCACAAGCCAGATTGGCAAAGACTCCTTCCTTAGTTTCTGTACCAGGGCATTCCATCACTGTGGCAATTCCAACAAATGATCCTACAAAAAGTAAAAGTGTTAATAGACTAGCTCCAATTATTCGGTAGTGAAAGTATTTATCATCCAAAACTGCTTCGTTCATTCCCATCATCAAATTCACAAACCATTGTGAAAAAGCAACCAAGAACATCAACGCTAAAAGGACACCAACAATTACCGGAGTACTCATCTCACAATCATCTTATCATTTTAAGAATGCATCAACGGATCGAGAGTCATTCGCATATCTGGCCAATCAGTGCCAAGAGCAGACAAGCTTTTATCGCCTTTAATACCATCCCAGACATAACTTGCCAAACCTAAATCTGCCAATCCTCCCGGTGTCATGCGTAATGGTGTGTGTTCATCTGTAAATTGGTAAGCCTTAGCAATCATGGTGTCCAAGCCACTTACAGGCATTGCTCTGACCAGCTGACTACTCTGACCAGTAGTTGCCAATAATCTAACATCTATTTTTTCCAAGTTTACAAAATTCATATATACCAACAAATCACCAACATTACCCATCAATGCTTCTCTAAGTAGTGTCACTGGTAGTTCTGCATCTTTTTGATTTGTATAAACCCGAACTAAGTTACCTTCATCGTGTTCCATCCCACCGATAATTGGTAAACGGTAAAGCCAACGTGCCGCACTTGCCCACATTATTCCACCCACCTTCAAATCTCCATCAGGAGTATAGGTGGCAAACTGAGCTAAATCTCTCCGCTTGTCATAAGCTTTACTTGCCAACATCACCAGATCTGGCAAGACCCCATCAAGCAAAATTTCTTCTGGGAAATTTCTCCACCAAGGAAGCAAAATTTCTCCACTTTTTGCAGCGCCGATTAATTCCACCGTAGGTGACATATCAAGCATTATAGAGAGGACTTTGTTAGAATAAAACCCATGAAATACAAATTGCTCACTCTCATTTTTGCTCTCTTTTTTGTTACAGGCTGTTCTTTAAAAGACGAAAGCCTTGTTCCGGTTGCTCCCGATCTTGGCAATTCCACCTCATCCACTGCTCCCGTCAAAATTAGTGACCCTACTGTCACTCAAGTTAAACCTTCCACAACTGTTACAATGTCAGACACAAACCAATTATTAAATCTCAAACCAAATCAAAAAATGAACGCCACTTTCAAAACCAATCTCGGTTCCTTTACCGTTGAACTTTATCCAGATAAAGCTCCCAAGACTGTCGCTAATTTTGTAGGACTCGCTGAAGGTACTCAAGATTGGGTAGATCCCAAAACTTCCCAAGTTGTCAAAGGTAAGCCTCTTTACAATGGCGTCATTTTTCACCGCGTCATCCCTGACTTTATGATTCAAGGTGGAGATCCTCTAGGTATGGGTACTGGTGGACCAGGGTACAAATTTGCCGACGAAGCCAATGACTTAGATTTTTCCAAAACCGGTATTCTAGCGATGGCTAATTCGGGACCAAACACCAATGGTTCACAATTCTTTATCACTGTTGCACCCACTCCTTGGCTCACTGGTAAACACACTATTTTTGGTGCTGTCACATCTGGTATGGAAGTTGTTGAGGCAATTGTTGGCACCCCCACTGGTCCCAACGACAAGCCAACCAAAGATGTCACTATCGAATCTATTACCATCACTCGCAAATAAATGCGACGTATTGGTGCTCATGTTTCTGTAGCTGGTGGGTTAGGCAATGCTCTCAAAAATGCACAAGAAATTGGCTCAAATTGTTTGCAAATCTTTGCCGGCTCACCTCGAACTTGGGCTCGCTCACTTTATTTAGACAAAGATGTTTTAGAGTTTAAAGCTCAATCTCAAGCTCTTGATATCACTCCCTTATTTATTCACGCACTTTATCTGGTTAACCTTGCTTCCGATCAGATGGAAATTGTAAACAAGTCAGCCACCTCGCTTCGATATGATCTGCAAAATGGTGATGCTCTTGGTGCAGTTGGAGTTGTAGTCCATCTTGGCTCACATCAAGGTAGAGGATTTGCCAGTGCCAAGGAGCAACTTATTCAGAGTATAAATTCACTTTTAAATGAATCAAAAACAACTCGTTTTTTGATTGAAAATTCAGCTGGTCAAAACGGTAAAATTGGTACACTCGAAGAAATCCGAGATTTAATTGAGCAAATTTCACATCCTCGACTAGGTATTTGTTTAGACACTGCGCATTTATTTGCTTCTGGATTTGATCTACGTCAAAAGAATGAGGTTGATAAACTCATTGCACAATTAGCTTCTTATAATCTATTAGATAAAGTCACTTGTTTGCATTTAAATGACAGTAAGTCAGCCCTTAATTCACATCGTGATCTACATGCCAATTTAGGTGAAGGAGAAATTGGACTCACAGGTTTGGCTCAATTCATAAATCATCCCAAACTTATTCATCTACCAGTTTTCCTCGAAGTTCCAGGTGCCAATGGTTGGCCAGACAAAGCCAATATCGACATCGCCAAATC
>CAZBFU010000005.1:16610-23741 GCA_964491365.1 uncultured Pseudomonadales bacterium | reverse complement strand
TCGGGGAGGGCTTTCGCCCTCCCCTAGGCTCATTTTATTGTCAGCTGTGGCGGTACTCGACGTACCACATCAGCGCCAAAAGGATCAGGATTGTGACGGTGGCGATTGCCTCCACCAACAATCCTGCGGTGGTAAAAAGTGCCACCGCCATCAAGAACACGATGGTTGTGAACATTCCCGCACGCATGATCCAGGGCGTCTTTCCCTTGAGGATCAAGTACGTCAGGAAGGACAAGGTAAAGATCGTCACTGCCCAATTCAGGGGCAGGCCGACCTCCTTCGGGAACCAGGCGTAGATCACGAGCGCTCCCACGAGTAAAGTTACCGTGGTTGCCAACCCGGTTAGGGTCAGCGCCTTATTTTCGTTCATTTTTCCCCACTTTCTTGAGATGAGCCAGTGTGAATTATATTTGAAATCCTATAAGATTACTACTCGTATCTGATAGCGTCGATGGGGGAGAGATCAGATGCTTTCTTGGCAGGAAATACTCCAAAAACAATACCAATTGCACTCGAAACTCCCAAGGCTAATATGATCGATTGCAAATCAATGTAAGCCGGGAAGAATCTTTGGATGAAGAATACGATTAAGTACGAAAGTCCCAATCCAGACAAGCCACCTAAGAGTGACAATATCACCGACTCCACCAAAAACTGCGACAAAATATCTTGTTTTCTTGCCCCCAATGCCCGTCTTATACCAATCTCTCTAGTTCTCTCAGTTACTGTCACATACATGATATTCATAATGCCAATTCCACCCACTACCAAAGATATGGCTGCGATCGCAACCAAGACACTATTCAAAATTCCAAAGATCGAGCTTATCGCCCCCAAAATTTCTTTTTGCTCGATGATAGAAAAATCATCTTCGTTATATCGACGCATTAACTCATTTTTGATATTCTCTTTCACCACATCGACATCTGCTGATGTTGAATATTTCACCAAGAATGCCAAAAATGTTTTACTCGTATTCACCGAAAAGCCAGAGGTATAAGGAATATATACATAACTATCCAAATCAGGTCCTCCAAACCCTCCACCACCTTTTTCTTCCAATACGCCTTTGACTGTAAAACTTTGACCCTCAAAATTTATGGTTTTATCCACTGCCGATTCTTTGTCACCAAATAATTTCTCCGCAATTTTAGGTCCTATCACTGCCACTTTCGCTTTCTTAGCTACATCTTCCGCTGTAAACACTTCTCCTACTGTCGTATTCAAATTTAGGGCGCTAAAGACATCTTCACTACTATGATAAGTGTCGGTGTATTCTGTCTGTGCTTCTCCAGAAACTTCCGAGCCTTTCGTATAAGCAGGTGCAACTACTTCTACTCCATCAACTCTTTTTAAACTGGTGTAATCTTTTAAATCAAATCTCACTCCTCCAAAACTTCCAGATCCACTTCGAAAACTCCCATTCTGCAAAATTTGCCCTGGGACAATTCGTAGTAAATTAGTTCCCAAAGATTCAAATTGATCGTTGATATATTTTTTTAGACCCAGTCCAAATGCCGTTAATAAAACCACCGACATCACTCCAATCATGATGCCAAGTGAGGTCAACATTGTCTTCAATTTACTACGCGAGAAATCAAACAACGCCGATTTCACTACAAAAACAAAATAGTTCATTTGACCACCTCCCCGTCTTTTATTCTGATCGTTCTTTTTGTTTGAGCTGCGATATCTGGTTCATGAGTGACGATCACGATGGTTGTCCCTTCCGCGTTTAGTTCTTTCAATAATTTCATAATTTCATCTCCAGTCTTTGTGTCCAAATTTCCAGTTGGTTCGTCAGCCAAGATTAGTTTTGGTTTCATGATCAAGGCTCTAGCAATGGCAACTCGTTGTTGTTGCCCACCAGATATTCTATTTGGTCTCGAGTTTTCTTTTCCTTTTAAACCAAACCGTTCTATTAAATATCTAGCTCTTTCCTCGACATCATAATCAAGTTTCCTTCTGGCATAAATTCCAGGTAACATGATGTTTTCTAATACTGTCAATTTGTTGATCAAATTAAACGATTGAAACACAAATCCCACAGTTTGATTGCGTAAAGTGCTGGTTTGGTCGTCATTTAATCCAGAGATTAACTTTTTATCGATACTTAGTTCACCTTTTGTTGGTTTTTCTAAGAGTCCAATGATATGCATGAGAGTAGATTTTCCAGAACCACTAGTTCCAATAATTCCGACAAAATCACCATCCTGAATTTCCAATGAGACTCCCTTAAGCGCCGTAAAAATTAGGTCGCTATCAAGCTTATATTCCTTCCAAATATTAGAGAGACTTATCATAGATTTTCTCTCCTTCGCTTAAGCCGTTCAGCACTTCTGTTTCACCACTCCAAACTTCACCAATTTCTATAAATCTCTTAGATAGTTTTCCATTTTCCATCACAGTCACGTATTTTTTACCGCTATCACTTTTTACATAACGTGATGGGATCGCGACTACATCGTTTTTAGTTTCAAGCACAAAATTAGCATCACCAGTCATACCCAAACGTAGTTTCTCTCCTACCATTTCGGAACTAACCTTAATTTGAACTTCATATACCGTTCCTGTCTCTCCTTCTTTTGGAGTGTATCCGATGCGATCAATTACCCCAACTAAATCAACATCATCAAACGCATCCAAAGTTACTTCTGCTTTCATTCCTATCTTTAACTTTGCTACCTCTGCTTGGTCGGCTGTGGCAGAAAAATAAATACTGTCAGGATTCACCACCGCAATTTCTGCTTGAGTTGGAGTGACAAATACTCCTGCAATTGGTGACGCGACTTTAGTTACGACTCCTGCAATAGGGGAATACAAATATGAATCTTTGATAGCCATATCAGATAGTTCCACGTCAATTACGGCATTTCCCAAATCCAGTGCATTATCCATTAATGTTCTTCTGATGGTTTTCTTTTGGTCATTCGAAAGACTGGCATCATTTTCAAATTCAAAATTCTCTTGCTCACCTTCTTCAAATGAGTTAAAAGATTTTCGATGAGTATTCATGTATCGATCAAATCTCTTTTTAAGTTCAGCAGTGTCCAATCTTGCTAATAGCTTCCATTTGGCAATTCGATCGCCTTCTTTGACCCCTACATATACTAATTTTCCAGAAGATTGAAAACGCATCGTTGCTTTTTCGTTAGCATCAATTACGCCAGAAAATGTCAGCTCGTCACTTAAATCTTTTTTAGACACAGTGACTGTCTTGATATTCTCATCAACAGCCCCAGCCTTAGAAGAAAACCAAACAATTAGTCCAATTAATACTAATAGTCCCACAATTACCCACTTATTTGTCAGCAATTTCCATATTCGTTTCATACCAATCTTCAATTATATTCCAAAGCTGTACAATTTAGCCATGTCATTTTCATTACCAGATATCAATTTACTCGAAGATCGCTTAGGACAATTGATCTTTAAGCTTCAGCTTGCCAATCTCAAGGAGCAACAACTTGGTCTTGAGGAAAAGTCTTCAGATGCTTCGCTTTGGTCAGATGAACAAAAAGCCAAAGAAGTGCTTCAGGAGTTATCTAGAGTCAAAAATCTCATCGCTCAAATCGAAGATCTACAAGCTGCAGTCTCGACGCTCATCGAACTATCTACCGTCGCTGCCGAAGATGTTGGTCTTCACACAGAGTTAGAAACACTCTTTCATCAAACCACCAAGAAAATCGACAAATTAGAAGTTCTCACCTTTCTTTCGGGAAAGTACGATCACTCTCATGCGATCCTTTCAATTCATTCAGGGCAAGGAGGCACCGAAGCTATGGATTGGGCGAGTATGCTTGAGCGCATGTATATCAGGTTTTTTGAGAGAAGAGGTTGGGGTTTTGAGATGATTGATCGGTCAGTGGGGGAAGAAGCCGGAATTAAAGCAGTCACTTTCATTGTGCGAGCACCTTATGCCTTTGGTTACCTCAAGCACGAGAAAGGAACTCATAGATTAGTTAGGTTATCTCCTTTCAATGCTGACAGCTTGAGACAAACTTCATTTGCTGGAGTCGAAGTCTCACCTGTAATCGAAGAGGTTGGCACCCTAACCATTCGTGATGAGGATTTAGATTTCGAAGCAACTCGATCTGGTGGTGCAGGAGGTCAAAACGTCAATAAAGTCAGCACCGCTGTCCGTATTCGTCATATCCCCACTGGTATTGTTGTTACTTGCCAGACTCAACGCTCTCAAGAGCAAAATCGCAAGTTTGCCATGCAGCTATTGATGTCCAAATTATGGGAAATCGAAGAAACCAAACGTAACGAAGAGCTTGCCAGTGTTAAAGGCGAGTATCGTCAAGCCAGTTTTGGCAATCAGATTCGTTCATACGTGCTCCATCCTTATAAACTTGTCAAAGATTTACGCACAAATTATGAGAGTTCCGATCCTGATAGTGTTTTAGATGGGCAATTAGATGAATTTCTCGATCGTCAATTGAAACTTCTGATAAACTAAATACACACTAATTGCTATATCTATGGAACTACAAAAACTAAATTTAGAGAAACCCTACGCCGCACAAGTCGAACGACCTGTTCGACCTCACTTTGAAGAGGAAGTAGTGGTCGAAAGTAATTTTGGCGCCAAACAAGTGATTATCCTCGTCGTCGCCCTTGTACTTGGCTTTGGTTCTTCTTATCTACTCAAGACCAATCTCTTACCCAAATCAGCCTCCTCAAATTCAAACATGGTTGCTACTCAAGTAGGTGAAACTGGCTTAAAAGAAGGTGATGTCATCGGCATGCCAGACAATTCAAGTTTCAAAGATAATGCCACAGGTTACCTAGACAAAGGCGGCCTTGATGGAGAAGGTTCACACAAGCTTGTTCGTCCTGGCGGAGTATCTCAAACAGTATATTTAGTCAGTTCCATCATTGATCTAGATGAATTAGTAGGCCACCAAGTCACCGTTTACGGCCAGACCTTCAAAGGTCAAAAAGCCGGATGGCTAATGGATGTTGGGCAAGCCAAAGTTGAGAAACTCAACGCTCAGCCTCCCGAGTAATTAGTATTGTTACACTACATACGTGATTTTATTTGATTCGGTCACCAAGAAATATCCTGCTGGCAACACCATTCTCGACGAAGTTAGCTTCAAGATAGAGCCTGGAGAATTTGTAGTTCTCACTGGTCCTTCTGGTGCTGGAAAAACTTCAATTGGTAGACTCTTAATCCGCGAAATCTCTCCATCTAGTGGTCAAATCGAGGTAGACGGTGTCCGTCTCAATAATCTTAATAACAATCATCTCCCAGAATTACGACGCAAGGTGGGAGTCATCTTTCAAGATTACAAAATAATACCTGATCGTACCGTAGCCGAAAATATCTCTCTCGCCCTTGAGATCATCGGCTATGAGCATGACAAAATTTCTCATCGAGTTACACATTTGCTTGATTTAGTTGATATTCCTTCCAAAGCCAACCTCTTTCCATCCCAACTATCTGGAGGAGAATTACAGCGTGCCGCTATTGCTCGAGCCATCGTCTCAGAACCAAAAATACTTTTTGCAGACGAACCAACTGGAAACTTAGACGAACAAACAGCCCAAGACATCTACGATTTATTAAAGTCAATTCATCAGTTAGGCACTACTGTGATTATGTCTACCCACAATCCCAGCTTACTCACCAAAGGTCACCGACACATTCATCTTGAGAAGGGTAAAATAGTCAAAGATACGGGTTCACTTCCACAAGAGGTCAAGGAAGAAAAACCTCATCATCATAAACATAAAGATTCATGAATACTGCCCTAAAAAATATTCGCAGAAGTCCTTATCAAGCGTTAGCTGCCATCGGTGTAAATTCACTCACAGTCTTTGTCGTTGGAGTTTTTAGTCTTCTCATGATTGGCTCACACCTAGTTCTCACCGCCTTTGAATCAAAACCACAATTGATCGCCTATCTGAAAGATACTCACACCAAAGAACAAGTTGACACTCTGACTAAGGCTCTCAAAGACACGGGTTTGACCAAATCTACTACTTATATAAGTAAAAATGACGCCCTAGAAATCTACAAAAAAAGCGTCGGGAATGATCCACTCTTACTAGGTTCTGTCACCGATCTAGGTTTAATCACCGCCGATATCTTGCCAGCCTCACTCGAAGTCACCGCTCTTAGTCCAGATAAATTTCCTGACTTAGTTGCCATCATTCAGAAATCAGACATCATTAGTACCACTCCCAAAGGCCAAAAAGAA
The DNA here is from genome assembly GCA_964491365.1 of uncultured Pseudomonadales bacterium. Lineage (GTDB taxonomy): Bacteria > Patescibacteriota > Microgenomatia > UBA1400 > MFAQ01 > CAZBFU01. The sequence continues at coordinate 17,532 of CAZBFU010000005.1, read as the reverse complement.
ATAGATTTTCCCCAAGATGTTGTCTCCGAACTCACTCGTTGGACCAATGGTATTCGCACAGCCGGATTAGCTCTCATTACCATACTCGTCATCAATTCCATCATTACCATCATGATTATCATTTCGATGAAGATCGCAGCAAAGCGCGTAGAAATAGGCACTATGAAACTACTTGGGGCAAAATCCAACTTCATCCTTAAACCATATCTAATGGAGAGTTCACTTTATGGCTTCTTCGGTGCAATTGTGGGTTGGTTGGCTACCATCATCGCCTTACTTTATTCCACTCCTTTTTTGGCTCCAAGACTAGTTGGCATGATAGATTTTCCTGTCAATTGGCTTGCATTAGGCTTGCTCTTGGCGGTCATGATTGTTGTGTTCGTGATCTTGGGTTTCTTTTCAGGACTCCTAGCAGCCGCTAGATTCCTGAAACGATGAAATGGATATTGGGATTAATCCTATTTTTTACACTATCTACTACACCTGCGCATGCAGTGGAATGTGTCGGAAGTTTACCTTCTTCTCCATCTGACCTTGATGAGTACATCAAAAAATGTGAACAAGTAGTCTCTGGACTTCGATCTCAAGCAGCCACACTCAAACAAGCCATCACCGTCCTCGATTCCAAAATCAAGTTAACTCAAGCCCAAGTTGAAAAGACTACCCGCGATATCACTAGACTTGAATCAGAAATTAGCACTCTCTCAGTTGTTGTCACTGACATCGATCAATCTTTAGATAAATTAGTTTCGGTTTTTGTTGCCAGAGTCAGGCAAAGTTACAAACGTCGTGACCCCGACGTCTTAGGTTTGTTTTTAGCCTCAGAAAATTTTGGTCAATTTTTTACCAAGATTCGCTATCTGAATATCGTCAAAGCCAAAGACCAACTCGTTCTCAATGAAATGCAAAATGCCAAAATCAG
>CAZBFU010000005.1:0-16510 GCA_964491365.1 uncultured Pseudomonadales bacterium | reverse complement strand
TCGTCAAAGCCAAAGACCAACTCGTTCTCAATGAAATGCAAAATGCCAAAATCAGTTATCAAACTCAAAAAGAAACCAAGATCATCAAACAAAAAGAAGTTGCCCTTCTCAAAGATCGCCTAGTCATCCAGCAAAAAGACTTGGGTTCTCAACAAGCTTCAAAGAAAGAACTCTTAACTATTACCGCCAATGATGAGAAAAAATACCAGAGTCTGATCTCTCAAGCTAGAGCAGAATTAGAAGCCATCGATGCTATTATCCGAGGCTCGGGTAAAGAAACTCAAATCGGCGATGTTAATTCAGGCGATAGTATCGCCAAAATTATTCAAGGTGCTTCGTGTAATTCTAGTGGTGCTCATTTGCACTTTATCGTCAGTAAATCAGGTTCTGTTCAAAATCCCTTTAACTATCTTAAGTCTATTGATCATGAAAACTGTTCAGGATCTAGTTGTGGCAGTGGTAATGGTGATCCCTTCAACCCATCAGGAAGTTGGGACTGGCCAATCTCTGCCAAAGTTATTTTTTCACAAGGGTATGGTTCGACTTGGGGTGTTCGAAACACTTGGGTCGGTAATATTTATAGTTTCCACAACGGTATCGATATCAATACTCAAACATCAGATTCTGTCCGTGCAGTTCAATCTGGCACCCTCTACCGTGGAGCATACACCGGTTCCAATGGTTGTGCCCTCAAATACGTCCGTGTTGATCACAAAGACTCAGACCTTGAGACTTTTTATCTTCATATCAACTATCTCTAATTTCTTCGGGCTCTTTTTCTTCTTACTTCCACCTATTGCCCACGCCACCACTCTTGATTTGGCGACTCCGTCATCGACTATCAACCTTGATCAAGAATTTACCCTAGATTACGTCCTTTATTGTGACAACTGCAAAGACAGTTTCTTAAGAGGAGTCTTTTCCAAAGGCGACACCACTAACTATTTCGGCTACACCAAAAATGATCGTGGTGAATTTATCAATCAGACTTCTGATAAAACTCTCTTTTATCATTTAACCTCAGAATCCTTTGTTAGTGGCAGTTGTTCGGGAAAACTCGTAGTCAAAGTCGACCCAGAGAGTCACTACTATCAAGGAGGAGGGGACTACCAAATCAAAATTGGCCGCTATACCTCAGCCAATTCCTCCGCTCTTTGGTCAAATTCATATCCTGTTCAAATTCAAGCACCATTACTAACTCCAAGTTCTACGCCAAGTCCCACTCTTACTTCTACCCTCACACCATCAAAAACTCCCACCCCAATTACTTCTATAACACCATCACCAACACTAACCATATCACTTACAAAGTTTCCCACTTCTATCCCCACCGACACAATCACCACTACTCCCTCGTCACCAACCACCATTCCAACTCTTGTTTCATCTAGTGCCAGTGTTTTAGGGGACCAAGATGAATCCGAAAAACCAAAACCCTCAAATCCACTACCTGCAGTTGTAGCATTAACGAGCAGTGTTTCCTTTCTTATTCGTCGCCAGTATCACCATTTTCACCACTAGTTGAGCTAAAATCATCCCTATGCGGTTGCGTAAGCCTTTACATCTTCTAGCCATCTTCCTCTGGTATGCCGTAATTTTTTGGTTTTCGTCTCAGGCAGATTTACCAAGTCAAAGTGTCGATTGGCTTGACTTCTTTTTCAAAAAATCTGCTCATGTAGGAGAGTTTATGATTCTAACGGTTTTACTCTTCCTTTACTTGCGTCCGCATACCAAAGCCGTAGCCCCCCTAGCGATCCTTGCCGCTTTCTCCGATGAAATCCACCAACTCTTCACACCAGGTAGGGGAGCCAAACTGACCGATGTTTTGATCGACTCAATTGGCATCGTGATTGCTCTTATTATTATGATGCGCTTCTATGGAAAGTCCCGTTCGACTCACCACTCTCGACGAAACCGCTAAGTTTGCTTCAGACCTTCTAGATTCTCTTTCTACTGGGACAACTCTTCTCTTGACAGGGTCTTTGGGTTCGGGCAAAACCACCTTTACCCAATATCTAGGTGCGCACTTGGGATTGACCGACCTACTTTCTCCCACCTTTGTGCTCTTGCGAGATTACCCAGTAGGTCATCCTTTTCTAAAACACCTCTATCATCTAGATCTTTATCGTCTTGAAGATATTTCACAACTTAGAGGCTTTGATTTGTCAGAAATTTGGTCAGACTCTCAAAATCTAGTTGTTATTGAATGGGCAGAGCGTTTAAATCAGTATTTACCTGAGCATTTTATACGTTTAGACTTCAAATATAACCTAGATAAATCAAGATTAGTAAGTATTTCTTACTCATGAATTTGCACTTAGACACGACTCTTCCCAAAAAAACCTTAGTTCGTATAGGCGATAGGGAATTTATTCAAGAACTTCAGAGGCCACAGGACCAACAAATCGTAGTCTTTATCGACCAATGTCTTAAGACTATGGGTCTAGATATTTCGGGTATTTCTAGTCTTTCAGTCAATCCAGGACCTGGTAGTTTTACTGGAACTAGGGTTGGAGTTGCTGTGGCTAATGCCTTAGGTTTTGCGCTCAAAATACCGGTAAATGGGCACAAATCTCCTATCGAAGTAGTCTATGATTCAGCGCCAAATGTAACTCAACCAAAAGATAAAAACTAAAGGTTGACTTCTGAGCAGATTGATTTATCATTAGTAGACTGCAGTTTAGCGCGATGAATCTATTCCTTTATTTGGTTGCTTGGGGATAGGGGAGCCAATAGCAAAACCTCCATTTCTGCTGGTATCAATTTTTAAGTTTGGCCTTCTTGATGACCAACTATCTGATCACCAGAGATCTATCGCGCAACCTCCTCTCGCAGTTGGGTCTAATTTTTGATCAACTTATCGCCAACGGTATCAAAAGAACCTATCTCTTCTTACCTGCCAGACACCAATCCAAACTTCTTGATGATCTTCTCAAGTCAACACCTCTGAAAATCGATGTGGTTTTACATTCTAGTGAGCGTGCGTTAAGTCGTACCTTAGTAGATTATTTAAAAGAAGACAAATCAGAGCATCAATTAGTCATTGATATTGATCGATTAGGAACATTAGTTCACTTGCCAGATTTACTCAAGCACCCTCGTGCTGCTGATGGTTTGATCATTTCCTGTACTCACTGTTCCAACGCCGTTCGTCGTACTCTCTCGTCTATGCTTCACAAAGGGATCACTTGCGATCTCTACTCTCCTATCAAACTTTTCCACCAGCAACTTTCTACCCATCTTGAATATGCAGATTTTTCTCTACATTCTGACCGACCACTATTAGGACTGGTTACTTCATTAGGTCAGAAGGTTAGTGTTTTTGAAAAAATCGATTCCCGCCACGCGAAATTTCCACACCCAGTTCGTTTCGGTGGTGCCCTTCTTAGTCATTTTCTTTATCGAATTTCCAAACCCAGAGTTCCTCTACAAATAGCTCCAACCGGAGAAAAGATGTTGCATTCAGGTGTTGTTTACAAAGGCAAATCATTTGTCACTCACACCACGCTTTCTCATCATCAATCTGCAATCGTAACTATTACACCAAAACAAAGGTTATTTGTCCTTACACTTTTGGCGATCATCCTTTCTGGTTTTCTGTTTGATGCCAAACAAACTGCCATTATTTTGGTAGGTATCTTAAGTACCATCTATTTCGTTGATGTGGTTTTTAATCTCTTTTTGATTCTCAAAAGTTTGCATTTTCCACCCGAACTTTCCTTTAGTGCCGAAGACATTGCCACTCTTAAGGATAAAGATTTGCCTGTTTACACTGTTCTGTGTCCTTTATACAAAGAAGCCAAAGTTCTACCAGCGTTCGTCGATGCCATGTCGAAAATGGACTGGCCAAAAGACAAGATTGAAGTTTTACTGCTATTAGAACAAGACGACGAGCAAACTCAAGCAGCCGCGAAAGCCCTCGATTTACCGAAATATTTCAAAACCATCATTGTCCCTCATTCTTTCCCAAAGACCAAACCCAAGGCATGCAATTTCGGTTTATCCATCGCCATAGGCGAGTATGTAGTCATTTACGATGCCGAAGATCATGCCGAATATGACCAGCTCAAAAAAGCCTATCTTGGTTTCCAACAAATGGGGGATAAAGTCGCTTGTCTTCAAGCTAAACTCAATTATCATAATCCCAGTCAGAATTTATTGACTCGTTTTTTCACCGCTGAGTACTCACTTTGGTTTGACGTAGTTTTACCAGGTCTTCAATCTATCAACACCACTATTCCCTTAGGTGGTACTAGTAATCATTTCCGTACTTCAGATTTGGTTTATTTCGAAGGTTGGGATTCATTCAATGTTACCGAGGACTGCGATTTAGGCTCTCGTCTTTTCAAGGAAGGCTATCGAACTGCGATTATCAATTCCACCACTCTCGAAGAGGCCAATAGTAATTGGGGTAATTGGTTACGTCAGCGATCTCGATGGATCAAAGGATATATGCAAACCTACCTGGTTCACAATCGTGATCCCTGGAAATTCTTTCGTACCAATGGTCTTCATGCTTTGATTTTTCAATTAGTGGTAGGAGGAAAAATTGCCTTCATGTTGATCAATCCGTTCCTTTGGTTGGCTACTATTGCGTACTTCGTTTTATATCAATTTGTTGGTCCTGCCATAGAAGCACTTTATCCAACAGTCATTTTTTACATGGCCGCCTTCTCTCTCATCGTCGGTAATTTCATGTTCCTTTATTACTACATGATTGGTTGTGCCAAAAAAGGGCATTGGAGTTTAATCAAATTCGTTTATCTGATTCCTTTCTACTGGCTCATGGTCAGTCTCGCTGCTCTCAAGGCATTCAAACAGCTGATCCTAAAACCTCATTATTGGGAAAAGACCAATCATGGACTAAATTTACCAGTAGCTAAACCTGAAAAAATCAAAAAGATCTTCCACCAGGAAGTAATCTACTTTCTCTCAACTCATATTGGTCGTTTCAAAGCTTTATCTAATTCAAAACTTATATCCGGAGGGTTTCTAGTCTTTGCTGCTCTTATTTCCAATTTCTTAAATTTCCTCTACAACGCCTATTTAGGTCGACACGTTGACGCTACTGAATTTGGTTTGGTGGGGTTGGTCGGTAGTTTTCTCTATCTATCATCTGTACCCACTTCAGCCACGAGCAAGATGATCACTTATCGTGCAGGTTATCTGTTAGGCAAGTATCAGGGGCCTGTGAGAAATTTCTGGAAACATTACTTCAAGAGGGTTGCGATCATCGGTTTTGTCCTATCGATTATTTGGGCTGCCCTGACTCCACTTCTCATGAAGTTGTTTCAAACCACTGAGTATATCGCCATTTTATCTTTCGCTCCGGTTTGGTTTATTGGCTTAACTACAGTAGTGAATAGAGGCTTCTTAGCTGGAAATCAGCTTTTTGTTTCTCTTGCCATCATTGCAATATTCGAAAGCGTCATCAAACTCTTATTAGCCATGCTCTTTATCAATTTAAAGTTAGTAGGGTATGTTTATCTTGCCACCCCAATTTCGATTCTCTGTTCGTTAATATTTAGTTTTATCCTTGTTCGAACCCTCAATACTGTCGACAAAAAAACTCTCCCAAAAGACTATGACGAATCGGTAGTTAAATACTTCCCCAAACGTTTCTTTTTGGCTTCAATTGTTGCAGGAATTTCTTCTGTTGTTTTCTTAAGTCTCGACGTAATCTTAGCCAAAGTCTACCTACCTCCAGTTCAAGCTGGCCAATATGCTCTGCTTTCTTTAGTAGGGAAGATGATCTACCTGGTTGGTAGTCTCTTTTCTCAATTCATGACTCCTGTTATCAGTAAGGTGATTGGAGAAGGACGAAAATCAGAATCTACCTTCACAAAAATTCTATTAGCTACTTCTCTGGCAAGTACCTTCGCATATATCGGAGTTGGACTTTTAGGTCGATTCACCACTCCTCTCTTGTTTGGTAACAAAGTTCTTCCAATTGTTGAATTCTTACCCTTATATGGTCTAGCGATAGTTGCTTTTACCATCGGTAGTAGCATCATTGAGTATCATCAAGTTCGTCGCCAATATCTTTTTTCCATCTTAGGTTTTTCCTTAGCACTGATTCAATTAACTCTTACATACTTCTTCCATGATCATTTAAGTTCATTTGTAGATGTCATTGTGATCTTGAGTGTGATTTATTTAGTCGTCATTCTCTTGCTTCATACCTTTTACGACTACTTTATTATTGCCCTAAGTAACGTCAGAGACTTTCTCGAACTTTTTGTCAGTCCATTCAAAAAGAAGCCACAACTAAATACACAGCTAAAAGTGCTCATCTTTAATTGGCGCGATACTAAGCACATCTGGACTGGTGGTGCTGAAACATATATTCAAGAAATTGGTGAAGATTGGGTCAAGAAAGATATTCATGTCACCATCTTTTGTGGTAATGATGGTAAACATCTTCGTAACGAAATCGTCAACGGAATTAACGTCGTTCGACGTGGTGGTTTTTACACCGTTTATCTTTGGGCAGCCCTTTACTATATTTTCAAGTTTAGAGGCAAATTCGATCTTGTCATAGATAGTCAAAACGGCATTCCATTCTTCACTCCACTTTATGTTCGCAAGCCAATTTATCTGTTGATCCACCATATCCATCAGGACGTGTTTAGACAACATCTTGCTTATCCACTTGCCCAGATTGCCATGTTCGCCGAAAGTGTGCTCATGCCATTTGTTTATAGAAATGCGCACATTATCACTGTTTCAGAATCTTCCAAAAAAGATATCCAAAAACTCAAACTCACTCCCAAACAAAACATCGACATAGTTAATCCTGGCACACTTCTCCCTCAGCTTCCCAAAGGTTTGAAGAAAACTCCGTATCCAACCTTTTGTTATGTTGGTAGGCTCAAACCTTACAAAAATATCGATGTCGCTATCCATGCTTTTGCCACGATTCTTTCCAAGCATCCCAATGCCAAATTCGTCATTGCGGGTGAAGGTGAAGCTATCTTTACTCTCAAACCACTTGTGGAAGAATTAGACCTTACTGACTCAGTCAGTTTCATTGGTCGCATTTCCGACGATGAGAAATATAGTCTCTTAGCTCAATCATGGGCGATGATTCAGCCTTCATCCTTTGAAGGGTGGGGCATTACTGTCATCGAAGCAAATGCTTGTGGCACTCCTGTCATTGCCTCCGATGTGATCGGTTTGCGAGATTCAGTCCTCGCTGACAAAACTGGACTACTTTTCCCCGCCAAAGACAAAAATGCACTTGTGGCTGTGATGAAGAGAATCATCGCTTCACCCCTGCTGCGATCACGTTTGACCAGAAACGGCAAAATTTGGGCTCTAGAACACACTTGGCAGCTTAGTTCTCACAAATTATTGCAAATTGTTACTAGTAGTCATCCTGCTCTGACCGTACATGCCCTACCTTCATTCAAATGAAACTCTCCACTCCTTTTCCAGCTACAATTCAAGATTTTGAATTTCAAAAACAATTCTTTCCAAATGACAGTCATGGAGGTCATTATGTTTTTGCTCTCTACAAAAAAGGCAACACTTTAGCTTTTTGTAAATTAACCACCAAACCACTCAACAGTTCTGAAGTTAAGCTTCTCAAAAATGAAATTGCCGCCTATTTCAGTTTAAATTCACTCAAAGCAGTTCCAAAGTTAGTTAGCGTGCCCAAACTTTATGCATCACATTTATCACATCAATGTAGTTATTTTCTTGTCGATTTTATTGATGGTGTTGGTTTACGCAATCAAAGCGTAGATGAAATGATCTTGGGGTATGAAATATTATTAGATTTCTTAGCAACTGCCTCTCCCTCTCTTGAACATCGAAAACATTTGTTTTTTTCAAAATCTACCCTTGATCTTTTTATAGCTTTTCATGGATTGCTCCTCATCAGTCTGGTCAAACATCTTGATCTATTAACCAAACTACCTTCAATCTTATTTAATTATTACCGAGGTATTTTTAATGCCTTCTCAACCCCTTACGGTATCGTTCATCGAGATATTGGTGGAAACAATTGCTTAGTTGCTAACCAAAAATACCACCTCATAGATTTTCAGTATTTTTCTTGGGCGCCACTACTGATGGAGAATGCAAATCTATTTGTAACCAGAGCTTGGACACCTGGATTTAGTCGTGCATTTCTAGAATCAAAGCTGTTACCAAGTAGCTCCAAAGACAAGAATATCTTTAGAAGTTTGTCTCTCAACGCCATCATGATCGATATAGCCACGGAAGTGGGCAATAAATATCAGACCAGTCTTCAGTTAATCGAAATACTTAACCACCTATGACCCTTCGAAGTATTTACTGCGTCTTTCGATTTCACCTAAAGGATCTATTGTACGACATGATATTTGCAGACCATACTATCATAAAATTTAAAACTTTTGATCCTTCGATTAAGCAAAAGATTTCCAAACTTAAGAAATCATTAAATAGTGTATGTCCAAAAGGCCGCCTTGTTTTAATCGGTTCCACTGGTTTAGAAATCTTTGGTGCTGGGGATATTGATGTCTTATACGTCACTCCTAAGAAACTATTGTCTAAGTATGCAGTAATAATCAGCAGCTTATTCAATGAAAAGTATCACCAAACTGACGAAATGTATCAGTGGAAATTTATATATGAGAATGAAAAAGTTGAACTAGATTTGTTGAGTGCCTCAAGTGGAAGATACAAAAAACTTATTGCTATAAACAGATTACTTTCTGAAAACAAAGAGTTATTATCCAAATACATTGCCTTAAAACGTGAAGTGCAGGGGAAGCCTGCGTGGATATACTACCTAAAACGAATTTTTCTATTTGCTCAGTACACTCATTTATGAAAACTCTTGCCACTGTCTCCATCGGCATTCCGGCACACAACGAAGAGGGAAGTATTCTCAGGCTTATAAATGATCTTCTTAAACAAAGGGCCAAAACATTTGTCTTAAATAGTATTGATATTTATACCGATGGCTGTACAGACAAGACGGCAGCGTTAGTTGGTACTTATGCAAAAAGTCACAAGAAAGTAGTCCTTCATCACGATGGCAAAAGAGTCGGCAAGCCTGCCCGACTCAATCAATTTTTCAAAGAATCATCAGCAGATATCGTCGTCGCACTTGATGCAGATATCATTCCCGAGAATAATTTTCTCATCGAAAATCTTATCAAACCATTTATAGATAACCCTCAAACAGCCAGTGTCTCAGGCAAAGCCCTGCCACATTCTCCCAAGACTCCTTCAGAGCATATAGCCATGTCTATGTTTAGAGTATGGGAGCGAACCACTCGAAGATCTGGTGAAAAAATGTTTCTTTGCGAGGGTTCAGTCCGCGCTTTTTCAAGAAGTCTGTATGAACGAATGCGTTTTCCCGAAGATTCCAGTGCTGATGATGTTTTTCCATTTTTATATGCCGCTCAACACAGGTTAGTCTGGGTACATGCCCCCCTAGCTAAAGTTCGTTTTAGACTTCCTTCAAGTTTTGTAGACTACATCAAAGTAAGTTCTCGCTACCTGCAGGCAGATGCGATTCAAGCTTCACACTTTCCCAAATCTCTTATCGAATCCCATTACACTATTTCAATCCTAGATCGCTTGATTTCATTAGCCATAGAATTAGTTAAGCATCCTTTCTCAGGGTTGGCTTATCTTTTTACCCTTCCAATTCCTCGATTGCTCCACTATATAGATAAGAGAGGACGGTCATCTACTTGGGATTCAGCCCGCACCACCAAAGCCCGTAGAACTCATGTAGTTTTTTCGACTTACGACGATCTCCAAAATCCCTACTATGCTGGTGGAGGAGCCTATGCCATTCACGAAGTCGCCAAAAGATTGGTAAAACATTACGACATTACCATTGTCACTTCCAGACATGCAAATGCTTCACATAACCAAATCATCGATGGTATTGTCTATAAGAGAATCGGTTACACTCCACACTTTTTTCCACCACTAGGGCAGTTAATTTTTGTTTTATTGACCCCCTTCACAGCCCGCTTTGCCAAGTTTGATCTTTGGGTTGAATCTTTCACTCCGCCTTTCTCTGTGTCCCTTCTTCCACTTTGTTGTCGTCGTCCCATCATCGGCTTAATTCACATGCTTTCTGCTCAAGAAATGACTCGTAAATATCATCTTCCCTTTAGCTTAATTGAAAACTTAGGCCTAAAACTTTACAAGAATTTTATAGTGATGTCACAAGTCACAGCAGACAAGATTTTGAAAGTGAATAAACGTGCAACTATTGCCGTCATTCCTAATGGCGTCTATCCACCCAAGCTCAATAAAGTAACAAAAAAGAATCAAATCTGTTTTGTCGGTCGATTAGAATATTCTCAAAAAGGATTAGATTTACTTATAGACAGCTTTGCCAAAATTATCGATCAAACAGACTGGCAGCTTGTTATCGGTGGGTCAGGTCCCAAATACGAAGAAGATCGTCTCATTAGTCACATCTCAAAACTTAACCTCTCTAGTCGAGTTAATCTCCTTGGTCGAGTTGATAAAACCACTCGTGACAGAATTTACAAAGAAAGTGAATTTATCGCCATACCATCACGATATGAAACTTTCTCTCTAGTCGCATTAGAAGCACTTTCGTATGGCTTACCCATCCTCCGTTTTGATATCAACGGTATGGATTGGTTACCAGATGATGGCAATATAAAAGTTAAATCATTTGATGTAGATTCATATGCCAAACAAATGCTTAAACTTATCAAAATGCCCAAAGTGAGAAGTGTCATGTCCCAAACCAATCGTCTTCATGCCAAGCACTATTCTTGGAACAATATCTCTGCTCAGTATCAATTCTTTATAGATCAAAGTCTATGAAAATTCCAAATTTCATAAATCAGTTTGAACACATTGTCATCGTCTCTCCACATCTAGATGATGCTGTCTTTTCAGCAGGGAGTTTACTCAAGAAACTTGTCAAAGCAAAAAAAGAGGTGACCTATTTAAATGTTTTTACTAGTGCCTCAAATCATACTTCTTTGTCTGCCCTGATGTTTCTTCTTCAGTCCAAACACAAGAGCACCACTCAACTTTACAAAGACCGAGTTGCTGAAGATAAGCAGGTCCTTAAGAGTATTGGCCTAATTCCAAACAATCTTCAGATGGTCGATGCTCTGTGGCGACCCAAAGAGAATATTGGTTTCTTAGGTCGCTTTTTAGCTGAATTTGCCCTAGTCTACCCAACCTATCGATTCCACATCCTCAGTGGGCGAGTTTCGAAAAACGATATTCATACCCAAAGTGATCTAGTCGAGAAAATCAGAGAGTATTCGAATAGACCTAAAACTTTAATCTTGGGGCCAGCCGGAATCGGTGGCCATGTGGACCATGTCCTAGTACGTCAAGCTATCGAAAAGACAAATCTACCCTATGCACTTTGGATCGATGTACCGTATAATAAGCGAACTGGATTTGTGTTCAACTCATATCAAAAAGAGCATAACCATTTATCAATCAAACTAGATAAAAAAGAAGCCCTAGAGAAACTAAAACTTTGCCAGGGGTATCACACTCAATACTCTGCTGTTTTTGGCCAATCTTCTCCAGAATTCAATCAAGAAGACTTACTTCTTTGCAAATGAAAATACTTCAGAAACTCTCGACCATTTTATTGATTCTGTTACCAGCAATCTTTCTCATGTTGGCTGTGCGCGGTTTAGCAGGTAATCCCACTCCAGAAAACTTACTCGAAGAGAAATGGCGTGAAGCAGGACCTTTTGAACTATCTCCAGAAAGAGGTCGTTTTGCCCTCCTTTATTCTCTCGTCGAGGATGGTTCTTATTACTTCTCTTTACCTATCGCTCGCTTTGTGGTCCCAGATTTAGGTTACAAAGATGGTCATTACGTCTCACTCTTTGCTCCTACTGTTTCTTATTTAGTCATGCCTGGCTATATCTTGGGCAAACTTGTTGGTTACTCTCAATTAGGGACATTTTTAACCGTTTCCTTTGTAGGCTTAATTAACTTGATTTTGATACGCCGTATCGTCAAGAAACTAACCGGTAATTCCCTGGCAGGTTGGTTAGCAGGATTTACCTTCCTCTTCGCTACTCCCGCTTTTACTTATGCCGTCAACATTTACCAACATCATTTCTCTACCCTCTTGATCCTTATTGCCATCAACCTTTTAAGCTCATCACCTACCTTACCTCGATCTTTCTTCTTCTGGTTTATTGTTGCCCTATCTCTTTCTGTAGACAACCCTAATCTTTTCATGATGGCTCCTCTGGTTATTTATCACCTTATTCAACTTCTCAATCTAACTGTCGATGCAAATCAAATCATCCTCAAACCAAGTCTACTCAAAATCCTTGGTGTCATTGGTGTGGCTCTACCCTTGTACTTTTTTGGTTGGTTCAATTATCAGTCATATGGAAATCCTCTTCAGCTAGCCGGTACTATTCGCTCCGTCAAAGCGCTAGATGCCAATGGCTTACCAGCTAATCCAGAAGATATAAAAAATACTGCTGATCCTTCCAAAGCCATCGAAACTGTAGTGAAAACCAAGACTGCAACTGGTTTCTTCAAAACACGTCAGATCCTCAATGGCTTGTATATCCACACGATCTCTCCCGATCGTGGAGTCGTCCGATATACACCTGTCATTTTGTTAGGCCTCATCGGTTTCTTCTTCCTCCGTGGTCGTAGTGATCATTTTGGACCATTGCTTGCCAGCATCATCGGAGCCAATATCTTGCTTTACTCCATGTGGGGCGATCCTTGGGGTGGTTGGGCTTTTGGTTCACGTTATTTAATCCCTTCATTTGCAATTTTGGCGATTACTCTTGGCGTGGCTTTGGCCAAAATGAATCGCAATTTACTATTACCTCTACTATTTTTGCCCTTACTTTATCAATCTATTTGGGTCAACTCTATGGGAGCGATTACTACTTCCAGAATTCCCCCGAAAGCAGAAGTTTTAGAGTTAGAGAAAATCACCGGAGTTCAAGAAAAGTTTTCTTACAATCGTACCCAGGATTATCTAGAAAACAGTCAGCTCAAATCCTTCGCTTACAACACTTACTTTAGAAATAATTTAACCGGTCTTCAGTATCACCAAATCCTCACCATGCTCATCTATACCAGTTGTATCGGTTTACTTGTTGCCAATGCTTTAGTCAAATCAAAATCATGACTATCCATATCCCCTTCAAAACCATCACCAAACTTTGGGACAAATTCCATCTTCCGTTAGTGCTCTTTTTACTCTCTGCAGTATCAGTCTATTATTTTTGGCATTATCTCAATAATGGTCTAGGTCTAGCTTACAACGATGCTCGTTCACATCTAGACATTGGTCGACGTGTCGTCGAGGGTCTCAAGCCAGGCTTAGCTCAAATCGGATCAGTTTGGCTTCCATTGCCTCATCTTTTAATGATTCCCACAGTTTGGAATGATACTTTATGGCATACAGGATTCTCTGGTGCGATTGTGAATATGATTTCTTTTGTTTTTACAGGTCTGATCATCTACAAAACTCTTGCTAGATTGGGAGTAGGTAAGATGGGTCGTATTTTCGGTGTCATAGTTTTTGCTGCCAATCTCAACATTTTGTATCTTCAGGCTACTGCCATGACTGAGTTACTTCTTTTAGCTACCTTGAGTGCAGGTACCTATTACCTCATTGCCTGGCATCAAGAAGACGACATACTTCATTTAATCAAAGCAGCCTTCTGGATTATGTTGGCAACCCTCGTTCGCTACGATGGTTGGTTCTTGTTGGCTTTTGCTGGTGCTTTGATTATTGTTCATGTCCTACGTCGACGAGGATACCAACAAACCGAAGGTACCTTCTTTCTCTTTGGTACTCTTTCAGGGCTAGGTGTTGTACTTTGGTTGCTCTGGAATTTACTCATTTTCAAAGATCCTCTTTACTTTGCCTTAGGACCTTTTTCAGCTCATGCTCAACAATTACAGCTAGAAAGTGCTGGAGTCTTAGCTACTAAACACAACCTCTACGAGTCCTTGCGTGTCTATTTCTATGCCCTAGTCTTCAATAGTGGAGGATTCAATGTCATTATTGGTCTTCTGGGAATGATTGCGATCTTCGCCGATCGATCCCTAAAAGTTGCGACCAAAATTGCTAGCACAGTATTAATCAGTCCCTTCTTGTTCAATATCCTCGCTCTATATTTAGGTCATTCGGTGTTGTTTGTGCAAGGACTAGCCGGAGACACCTGGTTCAATGCCCGTTATGGCATCATGTTGATGCCTTCAATTGCCATTTTTGCTGGCTTTTTACTCGACCGCTCCAAATCATACAAATTACCTATTCTTGGTCTCTTCCTGATGGTTACTTTCTTTAGTTTCAGATCAGGTGATGCGGTAACTATCGACGATGCTACTGTGGGTAGTAGTCAAAAAAACGTCACCGAAGTTAGTAAATGGCTAGCAGAAAATACAGCCAACAAGCCAGGTTTCATCCTGATCTCTGTAGCCTCTCACGATGCCATCATCTTCAGTTCAGGGTTACCTATGGCGAAATTCATCCACGAAGGCACTGGCGCCTACTGGGAGTCAGCCACTATCGCCCCTGATCGCTGGGCACGTTGGATTGTAATGCGAACCTACGACGACAACGATCTCGCTTTCCGCTATGTCAAAGATGCTCCAGGTTATGTAAAATATCGAAAGGTCAATACTTATCCCTTTGCCGATATCTACGAGCTAAAGGAGGAATACTTGTCAGACCTAAACACTACTCCTGCCTATGCTAACCAAAAGTAATAATTGGAATATTAGATTCATATTCTCAGAGCTTGTAAGTATTTTCATTATTGTAGCTTTGTTTATGGTTCCAATTTATTGGATGCCATCAGCAGATGCAATTCAAACTTGGTATGGGGATTGGATTGCACAAGCTTATAGAGTCAGAGTAATTAGTGAACATGGTTTAAAAAGTTGGTCACATACATGGTCGAATGGAATAGATATGTGGAGAGGTTATCAGTTCTTACCTCACTATATTACTAGCATTGTCTCAAATGTATTTTCTGTGTCTATTACAAGGTCAATGGTTCTTATTACTATTTTCCTTCACTTATACTTACGAATTAGTCTTTATCTTATACTCAGATGGCAAAAAGTTTCCAAAATTGCAGCAATATCTTCAACAATACTTACATTGGATATAGCTCAGTACTGGCTTGCAATCAGTGAATACTCATTATTATGGGGCTTGTCGCTCGTACCAACAGTTTTATTATTTTGGATTAAAGGCTTCAACAAAGGTAAGTTAACAATTTTTCCATTGCTTGTCGGATTATCGTTTTATGTTCATATTTTATTAGGGCTTCTCTGTCTTTCTCTATTTTTATTTGAGTTATTAACAAATGAAGACAAAATTATTACTTTTTCTAACTTAACAAAAGTAGTAATTGTCGTTATTTCATCAAGCTTTTTCTGGACCCCTTTCTTATTTAGTGGAGAGTTGAAAATTGCTGCAGATGTATATGCTTCCAGTGCATTGCTAAAACTTGTCATTGATAGATTCAGCTACCTTGGTATTAGTTTCGGATTGTTAGCCTTATCAACATTATCACTTGTGTTTTTATTGGTTCCAAATGTATTTAAAAGTCGTTGGCAAAAAAGTCTAGTTGTTTATTCTTTCTTATTTGTATTACTTTTACTATTCAAAGACTATTATTCTGAATTATCAATTGTAAAAGCAACCCAGTTTACGAGGATGGCATCAATGGCAGGAATAGTAATTGCACTTTCTGCTAGTTTTTTTATCAATTGGTTGTTATCTAAAAGGTTACTAGTAAAAATAATTACAATTTTTATTTGTTCTTTAATGTATGTAGATGGACTATGGTTGACTAGTCTGTATTCACCAGTAAAAGAATCTAGGTTGTCTGATGTAGTTAGTCGATATATTCAAGAAACTCCTGAATTCAGATTAGGTGTATCTAGGTATTGGACACCAAATGTAGAACTTTCAAGTTATCTTGGAGAAGTAAATTTTAAAACTCCAAACTCATATATGGAACATCTTGAACCAAACCTAGTTCCAATCAGATTAAATTCGTTAATAAAGGATCAACCTTACTTATCTAATATCCCCTTTTCAGCTGGAGAGAAAGTTATTAACTATCTAACTTTAACTGGTACTAATGCTGTAATACTAGAATCTAGTTCACCTTATAATTCAATTTTTAAAGATAATAGTAACTTAGTAACTTACCCTGAACTTTCTGTAAATAATAATACATATATTGGTTACAAAATTAGAAAACAACTAAGTGATGCTTACTTTACAGAACAAGATTTATCCAAACAGTACAAGAATGTACCTATAAGCAGTGAACAAAATGTCTTCAACAAAACTCAATTAGATGATTTAGTAGAAGGACTAAGTAAAGAAATATATTCCGAAAATTCAACCCCCTTAAGTACATACTATCCAGACCCTGAGACTATTAAGATCAATATCAGTCAAATTAAAACTCCTGGGTATATTTTTCTGAATCAATCTTATTCAAAAGGGTGGCAAGTGAAAGCGGGAGATAAA